>DAOUID010000415.1:0-4878 GCA_034428315.1 Dehalococcoidia bacterium | reverse complement strand
CGGCGCGGCCCGCGCCGCGAGCCTCGAGCGCGGCGGCGGGCGGCGGCGCGCCGGCGGTCTCGAACGTGCCGGGCGGCGTAGCGGCGCAGCTTTCGGGTAAGGTGCTCCGGATCGAGGTGCAGGCAGGCGACGCCGTGGAAGCGGGTCAACTGCTGCTCGTCCTTGAAGCGATGAAGATGGAGAACGAGATCAACGCGCCCAAGGCCGGGACCGTGAAAGAGGTGCTGGTGGGCGAGGGCGCGCAGGTGGCCGAGGGCGAGACCCTCGTCGTCCTGGAGTAGGAAGGGGAGCCGCCGGTGCCGGTCAAAGAGCTTCGGGATCAGCGCCACACGGGCACGGTCGCGGAGATCGCGGAGTCGCGCTTTCCCTATCCGAGCGAGGAGCACCCCGAGCTGGAGACGCTCCTGAACAACCCCGAGCCCTCGATCTCGGTGGGCGAGTGGGAGGGCGAGCCTCTCTACCCGGATATCGTCGTGGTGCGGCGCCCCGGGCAGTGGCTGCAGTTCGTCGCGCAGGTCGAGACGGTGGACACGGTGACGGACGAGCAGGCCGAGAAGAAGTGGCTGCCGTTCTCGAAGATGGGCGAGCTGCTGCTGTACGTGCCCTCGGGGCAGGTGCAGGAAGCGAAGCGGCTCTGCCGGAAGCACGGCATCAGCTACAAGGGCATCCGCACGTGGCGCTACCGGCCCGTGTGGGGCCTGACGATCGCCGAGGCGTAGCCCCAACCCCATGACCGAGGCGACCCGCTCCCTGAACGTCTACTTCGACGTGGACCACACGCTGGTCTACACGACGAAGGACGCGAGCTCGCTGCGCCCGGGGGCGCACGAGGCGATGGAGCGGCTGAAGGAGGCGGGGCACAGCGTGTACGTGTGGTCGGCGGGCGGGCAGCACTACAGCGAGCGCACGGTGGAGCGGCACGGCCTCTCGGAGTGGGTCGACGGGTGTTTCGACAAGCACCCGCGCGTCGACCCGACGCCGGACGTGATCATCGACGACGACTGGTACCTGGTGGAGAAGTACGGGGGGTACTGCGTCTCGCAGTACAAGGAAGTGAACGAGAGCGACCGGGAGCTGCTGGAGATCGTGGAGAAGCTGGCGGAGCGCGGAGACCTGTAGGCGGTGTCCAACAAGGACGTCTTCATCCTAGGTGCGGGTTTTTCGAAGGCCATCAGTCCCGAAATGCCGACACTGCGGGAACTGACCTCCACTATCAAGGAGCGGCTCAAGCAGGCCGGGGATCTCTCCATGCCCGCGCCCTTGGGTGCGGGCATGGAGGATGACATCGAATTATGGATGACATACCTATCACACAGTCAACCTTGGCTGGACAAAAGTTCGAACCAGTACAACAAGGCTTTGGCCACCCGTATTAATCAGTACATTTTCGAAGCCATTAGCGAGTCCACTGCTAGTGTCGTAACTAGCTCTCCCCCAGAGTGGCTTCCCCTCCTGATTCATGCCTGGCATCAGCGATCGGCAACAGTGATAACTTTGAACTACGACACCCTTGTGGAGCGCGCTGCGATTTATCGAACACCGATACGGCTAAAGAACATTTACCCAGATTCCTTTTCAGATATTAGCTCCATCAGCAAGGCCTTGTTGGGATCCGACCTTGATACATTCAAGTACTACAAGCTTCATGGCTCAGTGAATTGGCACTATTCGGGTAGGGAGGATTTCTATGGAGAGACGATTTACTACTCAGGTGTGACGCAGTGGGGCGGGGTGGATAGCCAGCACGAAGTCGAGTCCAAGAACCCTGCGTCAGACAAAGAAGTTCTGGCAATCCCTCCCGTATCCGAAAAGACGATCTACTTCAATAACGAACATCTCAGGGGCCTCTGGATCAGTGCCGGGCGTGCCTTGGCCGCGGCCACAAGGGTCTTCGTAATCGGATATTCGTTGCCTGTCACTGACATGGGGATGGGTTTCTTCTTGAGCCACTCCCTCCCAGCCGAGAACACCGCTTGGCATGTGGTCGACATTGACGAATCGATTCTGCCTCGATTTGAACAGTTGCTGGCCAAGCAACACGTCTCCGACCGATATGTTCACCAGCAAGAGCCGGTATCTCAATTTGCCAGCAACTACGCGCAAGACTTCGCCGGGGCGCCTTGAACGCCCTGTCCGTGGACCACCTGGAGGGTTGTGCAACCCATCGGGGGAGATGTGAATCCTTAGCTCGGCACAACACTCACCTGTAACCTGCCCACATGGCGCGCGGGTTGTTCGTGGAGCCGTTCTTCGGGGGGAGCCACCGTGCGTTCGCGGAGGGGTTGGTGGCGCATGGGGGGCACGACCTTGAGCTGCTGACGCTGCCGGGGCGGGAGTGGCGGCGGCGGATGCGGCTGGGGGCGCAGGTGCTGGCGGGGAAGGCGGCGGAGGTGGAGGGTCCGTTCGACTTTCTGCTGGTGTCTGACATGCTGGACCTTCCGGCATTCCTGGCGCTGACGCGGCCCCGGTTCGAGCGGACGCCGGTGCTGCTGTTCATGCACGAGAACCAACTGACGTACCCGCGGTTGCGGGGGACAAAGCTGAACTCGTGGTTCGGGCAGATCAACTACCTGTCGGCGCTGGCGGCGGACCGCGTGGCGTTCAACTCCGAGTACCACCGCGAGGACTTCCTGGGGGCGCTGGAGCAGCTCGAGCGGCAGCCGAACAACTGGCTCACGACGGACGGGATCGAGGCGATCCGGGGGAAGAGCGCGGTGCTGCCGGTGGGGGTCGACCTGGCGTCGCTGGGGGATGGCGCGAAGGCGCCGGCGGGCGGGAGTCCGCTGATCCTGTGGAACCACCGCTGGGAGTTCGACAAGGCGCCGGAGGCGTTCGTGCGGACGGTGTCGACGCTGGCGGAGGAGGGGCAGGACTTTCGCGTGGCGGTGGCGGGGGAGCGGGGCGACAACCCGAGCGCGGCGATCCTGGAGCTGCCGGAACGGCTGGGGGAACGGCTGGTGCAGTTCGGGCCGGTCGAGGGGCGGGAGGGGTACGCACGGCTCCTGTGGGAGGCGGACGTCAGCATCAGCAGCACGCGGCACGAGTTCTTCGGCATCTCCACGGTGGAGGCGATGTGGTGCGGCTGCCTGCCGATCGCGCCGCGCCGCTACAACTACCCGGCGCTCGTGCCGGAGGAGTTGCAGGAGCGGTGCCTGTACGACAGGGAGGGGGAACTGCTGGCGCTGACGCGGGAGGCGATCCGTTTGGGGGTGAGCGGCGCGGATCGGGAGGCGGTGCGCGCATCGGCGGGGCGGTTCGGGTGGGAGGTGGTGGGGCTGCGCTGGGAGGCGGCGCTGGGGGAGCTCGCCGGGTCGGGAACTTTCGCTACAAAATGATCGAAAAACCCTTGCCCGAGAGGGCGGGGGCACCTACGATCGAGGCATGGAACCCCACCTGCACGGAACCCGGGAGCGCGTGTTCGAGCACATTCTCGAGCACCACGGCGCGCGCGTGGAGGAAGTGGCGGAATCGCTGGGCGTGAAGGCCGCGGCGATCCGGCGCCACCTCGACCATCTGCGCGCCGACGGGCTGATCGAGTCGCGCCCGGTGAAGCAGGCGACGGGCCGCCCCTACCTGAGTTGGTATCCCACCTCCAAGGGCGCCGGCGAAGCCCCGCCCGCGTACGCGGACCTGTTCGCGCGCGTGCTGGGGTGGCTAGGCAAGGAGCACATCGACGAGGCGGTAGCGACGGGCGTCGCGGTCTCGCTGGCCGAGCGCCACCGGGACGAAGTAGCCGGCTCCGAAGATGTGGAGGACCTCGTCGAGCACGTGACCGAGAGCCTTCGCCGGGAGGGCATCCTGGAGACCTGGCGGGCAGAGGCGGACGGCTACCACCTGGTGAACTCCTGCTGCCCGTACCCGCAGGCGGCGGAGCTCTCGCGACTGCCCTGCGAGGCCGACCGGCAGGCGATCAGCCTGCTCATCGGGAAGGACGTGGAGCAGATCGAAACGATCGTGGAAGGCTCGCTCTGCTGCGAGTACCGCGTGCAATTGAACACTGAGAACGAAGGCGCCGCCGTGGGCGACGCCGCCGAAGGGAACGCATGACCGAAGCACCGCTTCTCGAAATCGACGCGCTGCGCGCCAACGTGGCGGGCAACGAGATCCTCACCGGACTCAACCTGACGGTTCGTCCGGGCGAGGTGCACGCCATCATGGGACCGAACGGCTCCGGCAAGAGCACGCTCGCGAACACGCTCATGGGCAACCCCCGCTACGAGGTGACCGGCGGCGAGGTTCGCTTCCTCGGCGAGGCGCTCGACGGGATGGCCCCGGACGAGCGCGCGCGGCGGGGGCTGTTCCTCGCCTTCCAGTACCCCGTGGCCGTTCCGGGCGTGACGGTCGTGAACTTCCTGCGGCAGGCGGTGAACGCCGTCCGCGGCGAGGAGGTTCCCGTGCGGGAGTTCCGCCAGGAGCTGTTCCAGAAGATGGAGCTGTTGAAGGTGGACCGCGACTTCGCCCGCCGCTACCTGAACGACGGCTTCAGCGGCGGCGAGAAGAAGCGGGCGGAGATGCTGCAGCTGGCGATGCTGCAGCCGCGCATGGCGGTGCTGGACGAAACGGACTCGGGGCTCGACATCGATGCCCTGCGAACGGTCGCGGACGGCGTGAATGCGCTGATGAACGAGAACATGGGCCTGCTGCTGATTACGCACTACCAGCGGCTGCTCAACTACATCAAGCCACAGTTCGTACACGTGCTGATCGACGGGCGCATCGTGCGCTCGGGCGGCCCCGAGCTCGCCGAAGAGCTCGAGGCGAGCGGGTACGACGCCATTGAAGCGGCCGCCTCGACGGCCTAGGGAGACGAGCCATGACCTCAACACCGGAACAACTGGTCCGCGAGGACGGCTACAAGTGGGGCTTCTACGACGAAGA
>DAOUID010000414.1:0-5957 GCA_034428315.1 Dehalococcoidia bacterium | reverse complement strand
GCGCCCGAGGCGTACGCGCGGCTCGGCGGTCGCGCCCTCACCTCAAGGATGCTGCTGGAGGAGACCGATGCCCGCATCCACCCCCTGAGCGAGGCGGCGAAGCTGTTCATCGCGCCGGGCCTGCTCGCGGGCACGGCCGTCACGACGAGTGGCCGCACGAGCTTCGGCTTCAAGAGCCCGCTGACGGGCGGGACGAAGGAGGCGAACGTCGGCGGGCAGATCGGGCACCGGCTGGCGCGGCTCGGGATCAAGGCGATCGTCGTCTCGGGCGCCTCGCCCGATGGCTGGAAGCGACTCGACATCGACGGCAAGGGCGTGCGCCTTTCCTCGGCCGACGACCTCGCGGGGCGGAGCAACTACGACCTCCACCGCGAGCTTGTGGGCGAGGCGCTGCGGACGCGCGCCGCGGCCACGATCGGGCCGGCGGGCGAGCATCGCATGTCCTCCGCCTCGGTGGCGGTGACGGACCCGGAGGGCCGCCCAACGCGCCACGCAGCGCGCGGCGGGCCGGGGGCGGTCATGGGCGCGAAGGGGCTCAAGGCGATCGTCGTCGACGACGCCGAGGGAGTCCGCACGGTCCCGGGCGAGAACGCGAAGGAGTTCAAGGGCGAGGTGGTGAAGTTCAGCAAGATGGTGCTGGACGACCCCCGCGTCCACAACACGAGCCGCTACGGCACGGCCGGCGTCATCAAGTTCGTGAACCGCGAGAACGTGCTCTCGATGCCGACGCGCAACCACCGCAAGGGCAGCTGGGAGGAGGCGCACTCGATCAGCGGGCAGGTGATCGAGGAGCTGGGCAAGGAGCGCGGCGGGAAGATGCTGCCCTGCATGGCGGGCTGCATCATCAAGTGCGCCATCCTCTACAACGACGAGCACGGCGAGCATGTGACGACGGCGCTGGAGTTCGAGACGATCGCGCTGCTCGGCTCGAACCTCGAGATCGGTCCCGCCGACGCCGTCGCCGAGCTGGACCGGCTCTGCGACGACATCGGGCTGGACACGATCGAGGTGGGGAACGCGATCGGGGTGGCGATGGAGGCGGGCGTTCTGGAGTGGGGCGACTGGGAGGGGACGAAGCGCCTGCTGGACGAGGACGTCCGCGGGGGCACGGCGCTCGGCCGCATCATCGGGGGCGGCACGGCGCACGTGGCGGCCACCTACGGAATCGACCGGGTTCCGGTGGTGAAGGGCCAGGGGCTTCCCGCCTGGGAGCCGCGCACGTTGAAGGGGATGGGCATCACCTACTGCAGCAGCCCGCAGGGCGCCGATCACACGGCCGGCATGGTGACGGCGCGGGGCGCCACGCCCGACACACTGGTGAAGCAAAGCCGCCAGGAGCAACTCACAATGATGGCGGTCGACTCGGTGGGGGTATGCCAGTTCACAAACGCGCTGCCGGGGGACATGGCGGCGTTCGTCAGCGAGCGCTTCGGCGAACCGGTTTCCGAGGACGAGCTGCTGGAGGCGTCGCGCGCGGCGATCGAGACGGAGCGGGAGTTCAACCGCCGCGCCGGCTTCGACCGCGAGGACGACCGGCTGCCGCAGTGGCTCCGGGACGAACCACTGCCCCACCCCGACGGTCCCTCGGCCTTCGACATCGAGGACGCGCTGATCGACGAAGTCTGGGCCTA
Organism: Dehalococcoidia bacterium; assembly: GCA_034428315.1. Classification (GTDB taxonomy): domain Bacteria; phylum Chloroflexota; class Dehalococcoidia; order Tepidiformales; family Tepidiformaceae; genus UBA2991. The sequence goes on along the minus strand of DAOUID010000414.1, from coordinate 4,326 downwards.
GGCGGCACTCGTACGAATGCGCTGTGCGGCCTGCCGCACAGGGTCAGATGAGCTCCGAGATGGTAATCGCCACTCCTGCGATCGCCACCATCAAACCGAGCATGACGCCTGACTGGATCCCCAGGGCCTTCTGCAGTTCTGCCCGCAGGTATTCCCTGCCAACCAGACGACTGGCCGCGTCCTCAACCACCTCGACCGTGGCGACAGCCAAGGGCTCAGGCGCGCCCTGCATCCTGGAGCCTTGTGACAGAGCGGTGCGTGTCCAGTGTCGCCACGCAACTATTCTACCAGGACGAATTTCGAACGAACAGCCCTTGTCTGAGCCCTTAGGGGCTATGCGCCACGCACCGTCTGCAGCTGGGCGACGTGCTCATCGACGTGGTCGGCGCCGCGCGCGACGAGGTCGGCGACAGTGACCACTCCGACCTGGGGATGGGTGCCGGCGCGCTCCCAGGCGTCGGGGGAGCACTCGCGCAGGAGCTCGGCGGCCCCGTAGCGCACCTGCTGGAAGGCGCTCATCGCGGCCTCGGGGTCGCGGAAGACGTAGAGGAGCTTCCGCTTCCAGACGTCCGGGTCGTAGATGGGGAGCACGGGCTCATCGCCGGCGAGGAGCAGGCGAATCCGAACCGCCGCCACAAGCTCAGAGTCGGCGAGATGGATGACGACATCGCGCATGGACCAGTCCTCGCCGGGCGGGCGGCGGTTGAGGGTGGCGGGGCCGGTCCCCGCGAGGGCCTCGCGCAGGAGCGCTGGGCCACGCATGAAGCGCTCGTACGCGTCGGCGTGGGCGTCGGGGATGCGCGGCATGCCCACAGTGTAGGAGAGCGCAGTCGTGGCGGCTGGTGACTAGCGGCTCGTGACTAGTGGGCGAGGGCGTTCAGGCGAGCCAGTAGTCGGAGGCGTAGGGGACGAGGCCGAGCTTGCTGGCGACGCCCTGGGAGGCTGTGTTCTCCCAGGAGGTGCTGTAGAGCGGCTCCGCGCCGACTTCGCGGACGGCGCGCGCCCAGGCGGCCACAACGGCCACGCCGAAGCCGTGTCCGCGAGCGGACGCGGACGTCTCGACACCGGCTTCGTGGGCGTGCCGGGTGACGCGCACACTGCCGCAGACGGAAACGGCGCGGCCGTCCCGGACGAGCGCGAGCAGCGGCCCGCCGTGGCCAATGTCCTGGACCCAGGGTTCGAGGTCGCCGCCGCGCAGGATCTCGGCGTTCTCGCGAGTCAGCGGGACGACGTTGGCGTCGTCCGGCGGGAGGTCGGCGGGAAAGCGGTAGGCCGGTCCCATCCAGACTTCGCCCAGGGCTCCGTGCCCGGCCAGGAGATCGCGGTAGCGCGCGTCATGGTGTGGAGGGTCGCGCAGGTCCGCGACGACCGGCTCCTCCGCGGAGAGGGCTTCGAGCGTGGCAGCAACGTCGTCTGGGACGTCGTGGCGGACACGCCAGCGATTGCCATCTGCCGTGCGGCCAAGGAAGAAGCGCGGAGCGGGACCGCCGTCGAGCGCGTTGCGAGTCACGATGCGGCCCCGTTCGTCGTGGACGAAGAGGGCGCGCATGTGCAGGTCCAGCCAGTGGGTCGCAAGGCGGGGCGGTTCGGGCACCGGGGACAGTGTATGGCTGGCGGCTAGCCCAGGGTCTCCACCAACGCCACGATGACGCCTACCCCGCCGAGGATGACGCCGCCCTGGATCGCAAGCGCGCGGTACATCTCGGCCCGGAACGCTTCGAAGCGGGCGTCCATGCGCTGGTCGTAATACGCCATTCGCTGGTCAAAGTGCTCGTTCGTGACGTGCTCCGAGGTGGCATCGACGACCACATCGACGACGGCCTCCGCGAGGGGCTCGTCGGCGCCACCTTCGCGGAGTCTCCCTGCAGCCCTGAGCGTGTCGAACGCCACCGCAGCGCCTCCGGCGGGAATCGTACCACATAGTAGAGCAGTACAACTTCTGTGAAGTAGCATCTTTGCCTAGGTTGGTCAGCACGACCGGCGGGCGGGCGCGGCGCTCTCCTACCCGAGGCCGGTGCTACACTGCCAGAACCTATGCCTCCGGCTCAGCGCGACTTCTACGAGGTGCTCGGCATCGCCCGGAACGCGTCCGCGGACGACATCAAGCGGGCATACCGGAAGCTCGCCATGGAGTACCACCCGGACCGCAATTCGAGTGCCGATGCGGCCGAGCGCTTCAAGGAGATCAACCGCGCCTACGAGGTGCTCTCGGACGGCGACAAGCGCAGCGCCTACGACCGATTCGGGCACGCGGGCGTCGATGGAGCGGGCGGGCCGGCGGGGTTCGACGGGTTCTCGACGTTCGAGGGCTTCGGCGACATCTTCGACGCGTTCTTCAGCGGCGGTGGCCGGGGTGGGCGGCGGCGGGGACCGGCGCGGGGGGCGGACCTGCGCGCGCGCCTCACGCTGACCTTCGAGGAGGCGGCATTCGGCACGGAGAAGGAGCTCGAGTACACGCGACTGGAGCACTGCGAGGAGTGCAGCGGTTCGGGCGCGGCGCCGGGCAGCTCGCCCGAGATGTGCGCGGAGTGCAACGGCGCCGGGGAGATCCGGCGCGCGCAGCAGAGCGTGTTCGGGCAGTTCGTGAACGTCTCGACGTGCGGGCGCTGCCGGGGCGAGGGGCGGGTGATCACGAGTCCCTGCGACAGCTGTCGGGGACGGGGTGGCGTGCGGCGGGCGCGACAGATCAGCGTGAAGATTCCGGCGGGCGTGGACGACGGCCAGCAGGTGCGGCTGACGGGCGAGGGCGAGGTGGGAGACCGTGGCGGCCAGACCGGCAACCTCTACGTGCTGCTCGACGTGCTGCCGCACGAGACGTTCGAGCGGGTCGACGACCACATCCTCTACGACCTGCCCCTGAACCTGGCGCAGGCGGCCCTCGGCACCGGCCTGAAGATCCCGACGCTCGAGGGCGACATGGACTTCGACGTGCCAGCGGGAACGCAGAGCGGCGACGAATTCGTGGTGCGCGGACAGGGCGTTCCGCGCCTGAACAGCTCGCGCCGGGGCGACATGATCGTACGCACGACGGTGGTGGTGCCGGAATCGCTCACGGAGGAGCAGCGGGAGCTGCTGGAACAGCTCGCAGACACGCTGGGCACCCCCTCGCTCCCGTCCCAGCACAAGAGCTTCCTGGAGCGGCTGCGCGACGCCGTCGCGGGCTAGCGCCACGGCGAGCACGCTCGCATGACCGGGCTCTGGTACGAGATCACGGCGGAAACGCCGCCTGCACTCGTCGAGGCAGTGGCGGCAATCATGCGCGAGGCGGCGCCGGGCGGGCTGACGGTGGAGGAACCGGTCGACCTGCTGGGTCCAGAGGAGGGGTTCGCCGTGCGCCCGGACGAGCCCGTGGCGCTGCGGGTATACCTGCCGGCGAGCGAGCTGGGCGCCGTCCTGACGCAGCGCCTGCGGGAGGATCTCGCCGGCTACCCCGAGGTCGAGCTGACGGCGCGTCCGCTGTACGAACAGGACTGGTCGGTGAGCTGGCGCGAGTTCTTCGGGCCGGTGGAGGCGGGCCGCATCGCCATCGTGCCCTCGTGGGTGGAGTACGAGGCTCCGCCGGGCCAGCTCATCGTACGGCTCGACCCGGGGCAGGCGTTCGGCACGGGCCACCACGAGACGACCCGCCTCTGCCTGGCGGCGCTCGACGAGAGCGTGCGTCCGGGCGCACACGTGCTCGACATCGGGGCGGGATCGGGGATCCTCTCGATCGCGGTGGCCAAGCTGGGAGCGGGACGCGTGGACGCCTTCGAGATCGACCCGATCGCGGCGGAGGTGGCGCGGGCCAACTGCGAGGCGAACGGCGTGGCCGAACGCGTGCGGGTTCACGGGGGCTTCCCCGGCGAGGGGACGCCAATGGCGGACCTGGCGGTCGCGAACGTGAGCGCGCGGGCCGATATCGAGCTGGCGGGGGCGCTGGCGGCCTCGTTGAAGCCCTCGGGGCGCCTGATCGCGAGCGGCTTCCTGGCGAGCGACCGGGACGAGGTTGTGGCCGCCCTCTCCGAACACGGCCTGTCCCTGACGGACGAGCGCGAGGAGCGCGACTGGGCGCTCCTGGTGTTCGCGAAGGCCTAGCGATGGACGCGCTGCCACGAGTCTGCGTGCCGGAAGGGGTCCAGCCGGGAGCGCTCGAACTGCGCGACGAGCAGGCGCGGCACCTGGCCGGCTCGCGACGGCTGCGGCGCGGCGACCCGTTTCTCGTGTTCGCGGGCGACGGCGTCGAATACCGCGCCCGGGTCGAGGACGCATCGCGGGACCGGGTGGCGGCGACGGTGGGCGAGGTCACGCGGCGGGAAGCACCCCCCGCGAGAACGGTTGCGGTCTGGT
>DAOUID010000413.1:0-2033 GCA_034428315.1 Dehalococcoidia bacterium | reverse complement strand
GGCTTGCCACTCTCGATGCCGCTCTGGCGACAGCGGCCGCGTTGGAAGGAGTGCTCGCTCCAGTCCCCTGAGGGCTCCTGTCAGGGGATGTCCCCTAGCCCGTCCCGCCCTCGTCCAGCGCCGCCAGCAGGCGCGCCTTGTCCGCCACGAACTGCGGCTCCGTGACGATGCTCGGGAGCCGCGGCCGCGGGTAGTCCACCTCGAAGCGCGCCGCCATGCGGGCGGGGCGGGGCGTCATCACGTAGGCCACGTCCGAGAGGATCAGCGCCTCCTCCACATCGTGCGTCACGAAGAGCACCGTGCGCGCGTCGCTGGCCCACACCTCCTGCAGCCACTGGTGCATCTCGCGACGGGTGATCGCGTCCAGCGCCCCGAAGGGCTCGTCCAGCAGGAGCACGTGGCGGGGGATGAGGAACGTCCGCAGCAGCGCCAGCCGCTGACGCATCCCCCCGCTGAGCTGCGAGGGCCAGCTCTCCTCGAAGCCCGCCAGCCCGAACCGCTCGAACAGATCGAGCGCGTGCCGCCGCGCCTCCGCCTTCGGCTCCCCCGCGATCTCCGCCCCCAGCACGGCGTTGCCGATCGCCCTCCGCCAGGGGAGCAGCAGGTCCTTCTGCGGCATGTAGGCCGCCAGCCCAGGCTCGCCGACGGTCGAGCGGCCCTCGATCAGCGACTCGCCCTCGTCCGGCGCGAGCAGCCCCGCCAGCACCTGCAGGAGCGTGCTCTTGCCGCACCCGCTCGGCCCCACGAGGCTCACGAACGCGCCCGGCGCCGCTTCCAGGTCCACCCCGTCGAGCACCTCGACGGGGCGGTCCCCCGGAAACGTGTGTCGCAGCCCGCGGATGGCGATGGCCGCTTCGCTCATCGCGCCTCCTACGGGAGGAAGTCGTTCGTGAACGCATCCTCCACGTCGATCGCCGACTCCGTCAGCCCCGCCTCGCGCAGGAACCGCTCGAAGCGGGTCCAGACATCCAGCTCCTGGCGTCCCCAGTTGTCCGCGTCCGACGTATACCGGCTCGCAAGATACGCCGCGCTCGCCTTCACGAGCGCCTCGTCCAGCTCCGGAGCCGCCTCCAGCAGGATCTCGGCGGCCTCCTCCGGATTCTCGATTGCGTACCGGTAGCCCCGCGCCGTCGCCTCCATGAAGGCCTCGACCAGGTCCGGGTCGTCCTCGATCAGCGACTCGCTCGTCACGATCATCGGCGTGTACCAGTCGGGAATGCAGTCCGTGTGGTCGATGAACCGTACGAACGAGACGTCCCGCCCCAGCACCTCCGTGTAGCGGATGCCGTCCCAGGCGTCGAAGATCCAGACGAAGTCGTAGTCGCCCTGCTCCATCCCCACGATGTAGTCGACGTTCCCGATGATGGCGTACTCGACCGTGCTCGGGTCGCCCCCGCCGCACTCCACCAGCGTCGAGATCAGCGCCGTCTCGAGCGGGCCGCCCCAGCCGCCGTAGGTCTTGCCGGCCAGGTCGCCCGGTCCTTCGATCCCCTCGTCCGCGAGGGCGATCAGGCTCGACGTGTTGTGCTCGATGATGGCCGCGATCGCGACGATGGGGATCTCCTGCTCCCGCGCCGGGATCACGTTCTCCTGCACCGAGACGCCGAAGTGCGCCGCCCCCGAGGCCACCGTCTGGTCGACCCCGCCGGCGCCCGGCTCGACGATCTCGACGTTGAGCCCCGCCTCCTCGTACCAGCCCTTCGCCTTCGCGATGTAGACCCCCGCGTGGTTCGTGTTCGGCGTCCAGTCGAGCATGAAGGTGACGTCCGTGGGCTCGTCCGGTTCGTCGTCGCCGCAAGCGACGACCACGAGCCCCAGCGCCACCAGCAGCAGGGGTATCAGCAGGTACCGTGCGTTCAGGAAGTTCATGAGCCGTTCTCTCCTTGGTCGTTGGCGTATTTCCAGGGCGAGGCCACCCTCGCCAGCAGGTGCACCGCCACGAAGAGGGCGATGCTGAGCAACGCGATCACACCGATCGCGACGAATATCTGGTCGATTCGGAACGAGGCCTGGGACCGGATGATGAAGATCCC
>DAOUID010000412.1:0-2704 GCA_034428315.1 Dehalococcoidia bacterium | reverse complement strand
AGCCTGGGCCGGAACCTCGACGTGTTTCTCCACTTTCAGAAGACGATGAACGAGGCGATGGGGTCGTTCTTCACGGCGATGAACGTTCCCACGCGGACGGACGTGCTGGCGCTGGGCGACCGCATGCTGGCGATCGAGAACCGGCTGGCGGCGCTGGAAGCGCAGCTCTCGGCTGCACTGGCCGCCGGTCCGTCCACCAATACGAACGCCAAACCGGCACGGCCGAAGCGGACCAAGCGACCCCCGGCAGCCGCGAAGGAAGAGCCGGGGAATTAACGCCGCGGTAACCCGCCCAGTACATCCCCCACCGAGAATCAGTTGTGTGTTGCGGGTCGCGCCCGCACCGTGGACTAGACCGTGACGACTGCCTCCGCCTCGCCCGATGTTGCCAGCCAGATCCAGACGACCGTGGACACGATCCTGCGTCGCGGGCTGGTCGGGCTCGAGTACATCTCGCTGGAAGACCCGCAGGTCGGCTCGACGCCGAAGGACACGATTCACACCGACGGGTCGATGAAGCTGTACCACTACCGTGCGCAGACCGAGGAGGTCTACCGCGTCCCCCTGCTGGTCGTGACCTCGCTCGTGAGCAAGCCGTACATCCTCGACCTGACGCCGGGCCAGAGCATGATGGAGTACCTCGTGCAGCAGGGGTACGACGTCTACCTGATCGACTGGGGGGTGCCCCGCAACGAGGACAGCGTCCTGCGGCTTGAGGACTACGCCCTCTCCCGCATCCCGGAGTGCGTCGACCGCGTACTGGAGGACTCGGGCGAGGAGGAGCTGAATCTGCTGGGGTACTGCGTGGGCGGATCGCTGGCGCTGATGTACATGGGGACGCACCCGGAGGCGCCGGTGGGGAACATGGTCTGCCTGACTACGCCGGTGAACTTCAAGGGGATGGGGCTGTTTAGCCAGTGGACGGACGAACGCTACTTCGACGTTGACCGCATCGTGGACACGCTGGGGAACGTGCCCGGGGAGATCCTGCTGTCGGCGTTCGACATGCTGCGTCCCACCGGGCGGCTGACCAGCCCGATCCAGGTGCTCGACCGCATTCGCGACGACAAGTACGTGAAGTCGTTCATGACGGTCGACCGCTGGGCGGCCGATCAGATTCCCTTCCCGGGCGAGGCCTTCCGCCAGATGGTGAAGGAGCTGTACTGGAACAACGCCATGCTGGAGGGAACGCTGGAGCTGGACGGCCGCCCCGTGGACCTGCCGTCGATCGAGGTGCCGATGATCCACGCGATGGCGGAACACGACCACATCGTGCCCTACGAGGCGGCGAAGCCCGCCCTCGAACAGGTGGGGTCGGAAGATACGGAAGAGGTCGTCCTGCGGGGCGGCCACGCCAGTCTCGTCGCCGGGGGGAACGCCATGTATCGTCTCTGGCCAAAGTTGGACCAATGGCTTTCGGTTCGTTCGATCTGACGTCCGTGAACAGCAGCGAGCGCTACCCCGCCTCCGGCACCGTGGGGGGCAAGCGCGTGACCCTGCGCCTCATGGACGCGGACGACGGCGATGCCGTGCTCGCCTTCGCGCGGGGGCTCCCCGAGCACGATCTCCTGTTCCTGCGGCGCGACATCACGCAGCCGGAGCAGGTCGAGACGTGGGTGCAGCGCATCGAGACGGGCGTGGCGACCTCGCTGCTGGTGCTCGACGGCGACGAGGGCATTGCCGGGTACGCGACCGTCGATCGGAACGACCTGCCCTGGTCGCAGCACGTGGCCGAGCTGCGCGTGCTCGTGGGCCCGGCCCTGCGGGGTCGGGGCATCGGGCGGCTGCTGACGGAGGAAGCCTTCCGCATCGCGCTGGGGATGGGCGTCGACAAGATCATCGGGCAGATGACGGTCGACCAGCACGAGGCGATCGCCGTCTTCCGATCGCTCGGCTTCCAGCCGGAGGCGCTGCTGCGCGACCACGTGAAGGACCGCGCGGGGGAGAAGCACGACCTCGTCATCCTCAGCCACGACGTGGCGGCGGCGCAGCGCACGATGGCCGCCGTGGGCGTGCTCGACGCGGTCGAGGGCAACTGAGGCGCGCCGCTTGGACGACATAACCGCCAGGATCATCGAGTTCTACGCCGCGCCGCCCCCGGCCGACCTCCCGCGCATCACGGGCCTTGAGATCCGGGAGCGCTGGGCGGTCACGGCCGACTTCCTGAACCAGGGCGGACCGGAGGGGACCGTCGAACGTGGGCGCAATGTTGCGGCGCGGCGCGGGGAGCCGCTGACCGTCGACCTGTACCGTTCCGACGGGGACGGCCCCCATCCCGGCATCCTGTTCATCCACGGAGGCTCGTGGGTGGCCGGTTCGCCCCGGACGCACGACAAGCTGGCCCGCCGGCTGGCCGAGGGCGGCTACTCCGTGGTAAGCGTGGACTACGCGCTCGCTCCCGAGCACAAGCACCCCGAGGGCCTCGACGACTGCGTCCTCGCCGCCGACTGGCTGGCAGGGGAGGCCGCGAGCCTCGGCATCGACCCCGGGCGGCTGGCGATCATGGGCGACTCCGCGGGCGGGAACCTGGCGGCGGCGACACTCCACCGGCTGCTCGACCGGGACGGATCGACGGTGTTCCACGGGGCCGTGCTGCCCTATGGGGTGTACGACTTCCCGGCGATGCTGGAGCTTCCGGAGGACTCCCCCTTCGTGAACGGGCGCATCTTCGTGTGGCAGGTGGAGGACTACCTGGGGACGGCTC
>DAOUID010000411.1:0-5239 GCA_034428315.1 Dehalococcoidia bacterium | reverse complement strand
GGTTCGTCGCCAGCTGGAAGTAGTTCGCCAGCGCCCCGTCCGGTATCGACATCGCCTTCCCGTACTGCTCCTCCGGCGCCTCGTCCAGCCCGATGAAGTTCCCCGTCGATTTCGACATGCGCATCACGCCGTCGATCCCCACCAGGATCGGCATCGTCACCGGCACGTGCTTCCGCTGCCCCGCGTGCTCCTGGAGCTTCCGGCCGGCCATCAGGTTGAACAGCTGCTCCGTGCCCCCAACCTGCACGTCGCACTCCAGCGCGAGCGCGTCGTAGCCCTGCAGCAGCGCGTACAGGAACTCGTGCAGGTAGACGGCGTCCTCGGACTGGTATCGCTGGCGGAAGTTATCCCGCGTGAGCATCTCCGCCACCGTGAACTTCGACATCAGGGAGATGAGGTCGCTCAGGTCGAGCTCTCCCAACCACTCCGAGTTGTGCCGCACGACCGTCTTCTCCTGGTCCAGGATCTTCGAGGCCTGGGCGAAGTAGGCGGCTTCGTTGGCCTGGATCGTCTCGCTGTCGATCTGTGGCCGGAGCTTGTTCTTGTCCGAGGGATCGCCGATCAGCGCCGTCACGTCGCCGATCAGGAACACCGTCTCGTGGCCGAATTCCTGGAACTGCCGCAGCTTCCGCAGCGGCACCGCGTGCCCCAGCGTCAGCGAGGTCGCCGTCGGATCGATGCCGAGGTAGACGCGCAGCGGCCGGTCCTCCTCGAGCAGGTCCCGCAGCTCCGCCTCGAACGCGCGCCGCAGCCCCCCGTCCCCGTACTCCACCCCGCTCATGAGCACGAAGAGCTGCTCGTCGACCGGCGCCATCCTGCGGCTCACGAGAGCAGCTCCCGCACGTGGTCGACGTCCTCGGTGATCTGTGCCCGCAGCGCCTCCGGTCCCGAGAACGCCTGCTCGGGCCGTACCCGATCCAGGATGGCGATCTCCATGCGCTCATCGTAGATGTCGCCCTCGAAGTCGAGCAGGTGGGTCTCGATCGAGATGTGCCCCTCATCGAAGGTGGGGCGGCGCCCGATGTTCGTTGCCCCCCGCAGTTCCCGCCCCGCCACCCTCGCCCGCGTCGCGTAGACGCCCAGCGCCGGCAGCGCCCGGTCCGCGGCAACCGAGATGTTGGCCGTCGGGAACCCGATCGTCCGTCCCCGCTCGAAGCCCCGCACCACCGGCCCGGAAAGCGTATAGGGCCGCCCGAGCAGGTCCGTTACGGCTCGCATGTCGCCCTCGCCGAGCGCTCGGCGCACCATCGTCGAGCTGCAGCGCTCGCCGCCCGCGAGCAGCGGTTCGATCTGCACCACCTCGAACCCGAACTCCTCCCCTGCTCGCCGCATCCGCTCGGGCGTGTCCGCCGGCGCCCCCCGCCCGAAGGCGGCGTCCGGCCCCAGCACCATCACCTCCATGTGCAGCAGGCGGTGGAACCCCTCCGCCAGCTCCTCCGCCGTCACCTCCGAGAGCTCCGAGGTGAACGTCAGGGGCAGCACCCACGATGCCCCGCCGTTGCGAAGAAGCCGCAGCCGGTCCTCCAGCGAGGTCAGGTAGCTCGGCGTGATGTCGGGCCGCAGCACCGTGACCGGGTGCGGGTGCAGCGTGACGACCCCCGGCGCGAGCCCGCGAGCGTCCGCCTCCTCCCGCAGCCGCGCCAGGAGCGCCTGGTGGCCCCGGTGCACGCCGTCGAAGACGCCCATGACGAGAGCGCTGCCGCCCTGCGGGGCGGCCAGCTCCAGTTGCGCCGAGGTCAGCGTTGGCAGCGTCACGGACAAAGCTCCCGGGCCGCCCGCGAGGGCGTTCCTCCCGTCCTCCACTCTCGCACGATGCCGCCAGCTACACTAGCCACATGCGCCTCCGGCTGCTGCTGGCGCTCCTCTGGCTCGGGGTCATGGCTGGCCTCGCGAGCATTCCCGGCCCCGACGACCCCTCCGGCGGAGCCATCGCCAACGCCGTCCACGCGGTCCAGTACGCCGTCTTCACCATCATCGTGTTCAGTTTGGCCCGAGCCGCCCTTCCGCGCCTTCCCGGGAGGGTGCTGCTCGTCCCGACTCTTGGGCTCGCCCTGCTCGTGGGCGCCGGCCAGGAGTGGTACCAGTCCCTCCTCCCCTACCGTTCCGCCGACCCCGCCGACGTCCTCTTCGACACCGCCGGGGCCGCCGCCGGTCTCGTGCTCGCGATGGCCGCCTCCGCCATCTGGCAGCGGCGCCCGCAGCGTCAGCTCGCCGCCGGCTGAGCCAGCGCTCGCACGCGGATGTCTCCCCACGCCTTCGATTGCTCCACCTCGCACGCCCCCCGCTTCAGCAGCTCCAGCAGCGCGATGAACGTCACCACCACCTCCACCCGTGACGTGCACGACTCGATCACCCGGCGGAACGAGAACGACCGGCGCCGCCCGCGAAGCTGGCTCTCCAGCATCTCGATCTGGTCCGCCAGGCTCACGTCGGTGCGCTCCACCGTGCCGTCCGGCTCCTCGGGCATACGCTCCAGCACTTCCACCATCACCGCGTAGAGCGCCTCCAGCGTCACCCCGTCGAGGGCGTTTCCCTCCGGCGGCTCCGGCGGGGGTGCCCCCCGGGGATAGGTGCGCCAGCCCGCCGCCATGCGGTCCCCCAGCGTGTCCGCCGCCTCCCGGTAGCGCTGGTACTCGAGCAGCAGCGCCACAAGCTCCTCGCCCGGATCCTCCTCCTCGGCCTCCTCCTCGTCCTCGCCCCGTTCGGGCAGGAGCGCCCGCGACTTCAACTGCAGCAGTTTCGCCCCGATCGAGATGAACTCCGCCAGCGCCGCCGCGTCCAGCGAGTCATCGGCGTGAACCGCTTCCAGATACTGGTCGGCCACCGCCACCAGCGATACCGTCGTGATGTCCAGGTCTCGACGCTGGATCAGGGTCAGCAGCAGGTCCAGGGGTCCCTGGAACGTCGGCAGGCGTATCTCGAGCATGGCCTCCCGCAGGCCGCTCCCCGCCGTGGCGCCGCTTCCGCTCTCGTCCCGCTGCCCCGCCGTCCCGCCATCGGACGGCGTGTGCTCGACTGCAGCGTCTTGACGAGCAGATTGCATGTTCTCGCGGCTCGCGCCTATGGCAAAGCGCGAAGGCGCCTCACTCTCCCGCCGGCGAGGCTGCTTGCTCCGCCGGGGCCAGGTCCGTCCGCAGTCGCTGCGCGTCTCGCAGGTAGATGTGCCGGATGTCCTGCGGCGCCGTCTCCGTGTTCACGTGCAGCAGAATGCGAACGCACTTCTGCATCGAGCCCGGCACGTTCATCTCGTGCCCGCACAGCAGCGGTACGTACTTCCACCCCTCTAGCCGCCGCGTCGCCTCGGCCGGGAACTCAGCGTTCAGATCGGGAGACGTCGTGAACTGGCACGACGCGATGTCGTCCGCCTCCACGCTGTTCGCCTCCACCATCGCCTCCAGTAGTTCCTGCGTGCCCTCAAGGATGGCCTCGCGGTCGTTTCCCCCGACCGTGGTCGCCCCTCGGATGCCGCGAACCGCCATGGAGACTCACTCCCCGGGGTCGAGTTATGCGCCGCCTGCCCTGCGTCCCGTCACTCGCTCGACGTACGCGCGAACACGGTCGACGCAGCCCTCGACGCTCCCCCCTTCGATGGCCGCGATAATAGCAGAGCCCACGATCACGCCTTCCGCCACGCGCCCCACCCGCGCCACCTGCTCCTCCGTCGAGACCCCGAAGCCGACCGCGACCGGCACGTCCGTGTGCTGCCGGATCGTCGCCACCAGCTCGCCCACTTCCGGGGGCACCGCCGCCCCTCCCGTCGTCCCCGTCACGCTCACGCAGTAGATAAACGAGTCCGCCACCGACGCCACCTCGCCCATCCGGCTTTCCGCCGTGGTCGGCGCGATTAGCGGCACGAAGCTCACGCCGTGCTCGGCGCACGCCTTTCGGAACGCGCCCGCCTCGTCCGGCGGCAGGTCGACCACGATGAATCCGTCCGCCCCCGCGTCCGCCGCATCCACCGCCGCCCGCTCCTCGCCGTACGCCAGCAGCGGGTTGTCGTACCCCATCAGGACCAGCGGCGCCGACAGCCCCTGCGCCCGCGCCTCCCGCACCATCCCCAGGCAGTCGGCGAACGTTACCCCCGCCGCTACCGCCACCTCGTTCGCGCGCTGGATCGTCGCCCCGTCCGCCAGCGGGTCCGTGAAGGGCACGCCGAGCTCGATCACGTCCGCGCCGCCGGCCTCCAGCCCCAGCAACAGGGGCACCGTCTGGTCCGGCTCGGGGAAGCCCGCCATCACGTAGGCCACGAACGCCGCCCGGCCCTCCCCCTTCGCCTCCGCGAACCGCGCCCGCAACCGTTCCGACATGCCCTACGCCTCCGTCGCCAGCAGAAGGGAGAAGCTAACCGCGTTGAAGATCACGTGGAAGGCCACGCTCTCCCAGAGATTGCCGCGCCGCCAGAACAGCCACGCGAGCACGACCCCGATGATAAAGAACGGGATCAGGCTTCCCGGGTCCAGGTGTACCCCGCTGAAGACCGCCCCCGAGATCAGCGCTGCCGGCCAGAACCCCCACCGCTGTAACCCGCCGAAGATGAGGCCCCGGTAGAAGACCTCCTCCGCCAGCGGCGCCACCGCCACCACCGCCACCCCCGTCAGGACCACCGTGAGCTGCTCGCGCATCACCTCGAACGGCACCGTGCTCTCCGGCTGCAGCGCCTCGATGTCGAGCGCGTCGACGACCGCGGCATAGCCCACCACCATCGCGTAGCACCCCAGCACCGCCAGCATTGGCCGCCACAGCCCCACGGGGTCGAACCCCCGCAGCCCCAGCCGCGCCGCCAGCTCCCCCGTCCGCTGTTGCGTGACCACCGCCACGACGCCGACCAGTACGACGTTCAGGGCGAGCGTTGTCGCCAGCCCCAGCGCGATTGCCGTCTGATCGGCCTGGATCGTGGGGGGCTCCGGCAGCTCCTCGCCGGTTGCCGCCGCCCGCAAACGCTCGCCCGCGTAGGTGGCGACTTCCCCCGCCTTCTCGAAGGCGTCGCCCACGTCGCGCGTCTGGAGCTCGGCCCCCGCCGCCTCCACCAGCCCCAGCAGGAGCAGGTTCATCACTAGCACCACCGCCGCCCCCGCCAGCACTCCGAACAGGACGTGCCTCGGACCCCAGGGAAGGGATGCACGCCCGCCGGCGGGCTCCGGCGAAATGACCTGCGCGCTCAGAGCGTGACGCCCAGCGCCTCGGCAACCGTGTGCATGTCCTTGTCCCCACGGCCGCTCAGCCCGATCAGCACGTCACC
>DAOUID010000410.1:0-9999 GCA_034428315.1 Dehalococcoidia bacterium | reverse complement strand
GGTTGCCGTAGGCCTCCTGCTCCTCCTCGGTCATGGGGAACATGGCGGCGAACTGCTCGGTGAAGATGGGGCCCGGGGCGATGCCGTTGACGCGGATGCGGCGTTCGGCGAGCTCGCGGGAGAGGGTCATGGTCATGTTCACGACGCCGGCCTTGGCGGCGCCGTACACGCCCGTGTGGGGGGCGGCGTTGAGGGCGGCCCCGGAAACGATGTTGACGATGCTCGAACCGTCGGGCATGTGGGGGAGGGCGGCGCGGATGCCGAGGAAGGCGGAGGTGAGGTTGAACTCGACCATCTCGTCCCAGTACTCGTCGGAGACCTCGGCGAGGTCGCGAACGGCGCGGTCCTGGCTTCCACCGGCGTTGTTCACCCAGACGGTGATCTTGCCGAAGGCCTCGACGGCGGCGGCGGCGAGGCGCTCGATGGCGCTCCGGTCCAGGACGTCGGTGGGAACGGCGAGGCCCCGCCCGCCGCGTGCCTCGACACCCTCAACGACGCGCGCGAGGTCGTTCTCGCGGCGGGCGGCGACGACGACATCGGCGCCGGCATCGGCCATGGCCCAGGCGATCCCCTCGCCGATCCCGCGGCCGCCACCGGTGATCACGCCGACGTGTCCGTCGAGCCGGAAGTCATCCATCACGCTCATCTCGCACCTCCGCGCGCAGCCTACGGCGCTGTGGCGGGAAGCGCGATGCGCCGGTCCCAGGCGTCTAGGCGTCGCGCCGGGCCAGGCGCTCGCGCTGGGTAGCCTCGCGCTCGGCGAGGCCTTCAAAGCTCATACCGAATATGTCGGGCGGGGACCAGCCGTTGAGCCCCGCGTAGGTGTCGAACTGGCTGCGGTGATGGACCTCGTGCTCGACGAGCATCATGAGGACCCGCCAGCCCGCCAGGGTGCCCTCGCCCTCGATGAGGGGGACGCGGCGCTGGAGCCACTCGTCGGGGGTGTCCTGGAGGCGGGACTGGAGGGCGGCGGCGCTCTCCTCGAGGGCGGGCGCCCACAGCTCGGGGGAGGAGGTGTCGGGGGGTGGGGGCATGATCCAGCCCTCATCGTGGTAGACGCCCACGAAGAAGCCGCGCGAACGACAGATATGCGCGATGACCTCGGGGATGTCCCAGGCGGCTTCGCCTTCGCCGGCGGGAGGCTTCCAGGTGGCGGCCTCCGGAGGGAGGGCGGCGACGTCGCGCAGGGCTCGGCGATGAACGCCGTCGAAGTAGCGAAGGAAGTTGGCGATGGAGTCGATCATGAGGCACCTGCCGTGGCGTCGAAGATGGTGGTGTGGCGCATGCGGGCCAGGTTGCGGCCATCGGACCCGCGGACCAGGCAGTCGAACTCGACGAAGGGGCACCCCTTGCGCTCGTAGACGGCGACGCACCGTCCACCCGTGACAACTTCGCCGCCAACGGGGGCGGGGGCAAGGAACTCGACCTCGCTGCGGGTGTGGATGGAGCTGGCGACGGCGAAGTTGTGGCGCATGAGCGCCTCCGCGCGGGCCACAAGCCAGGCGGGGTGGAGGCGGGCGGCATCGCCGGCGAAGCGAGGGTCGCCCGAGCGGTGGCTGAGCTGCATATAGGCGCGAAGCGTCTCCTGGGAAGCGTCGACGGCCATGGGAATCCAGTCGGCGCCGACCCGGGAAGCGTGGACGCTCAGCTCCGGCTGGGGGTCGGGGCGCGGGGCAGGGGCAATGCGGGCGGGAGGGGCGAAGTCGGCCAGGGCGTGGTTCGCGCCCAGCCCCACTTCCCCAACGACGCAATCGACGCCGTCGAGGTTGACCATGCGCAGGTCGAAGGCGCCGCCCTCCCGCGGCGTGAGGGCGATGCGGACCTGGTCGCCGGGGTAGACGGGCTGCCTGAAACGAAAGCGGGCCCAGCCGTGATCGAGCCAGCCGTCGCCGAGCGTTTCGAGGATGGCGGGCACGCTCCAGCCCCAGACCGTGGCGCCGGCGACGAGCGGCCCCGCGAAGCCGAGCTCGCGGGCGAACTCGGTGCTGTGGACGGGGTTGGCCATGGCGGCGGGGTCGTCCTCGTGGTCGAGGAAGGCCACCATGCGCCACTCACGAGTTTCGGCTGCTGTCACGGCTCACCCCCGGCCCCGAAGGGTAGCCGACCGAGTGCGCGAGGGGCGATCGTTAGCCGGAATCGCGGTAATGTTCACCGCCTTGAGCCTTTTCGAGCTACTGGTTATGCAGCGGGGGCTGGGAGGGCCGGGCAATCGACCGGCCCTCCTTTTGCGGCCCCAGAGCGGTCGGGCGCCGCGAACCCGAACGAGGGCCCCGCTCCAGCGGTACCTGCCGGGACTCGACGGCATGCGCGCGCTGGCCGTGATCGCGGTTGTGGTCTTCCACTCGGCGCTGGGCATCGCGCCGGGCGGGTTCCTCGGGGTCGAGGTTTTCTTCGTCATCAGCGGGTACATCATCACGAGGGCGCTGCTGGCAGAGCGGGAAGAGCACGGGCGCATCGCGCTGGGGAGCTTCTGGCTGCGGCGGGCGCGACGGCTGCTTCCCGCGTTGTTCCTGCTGCTGTTCGCCGTGGCCGCGTACACGGTCGTGTTCGAGCCGGGCGAGGCGGCGGGGCTTCGCCGCGACATCCTGGCGGCGCTGGCCTACGTCACCAACTGGGACCTGATTGTCGCGGGGGAGACGTACTTCGACTCGTGGGAGCGTCCCTCCCTGCTGCGACACCTGTGGTCACTGGCGGTGGAGGAGCAGTTCTACGTCGTCTGGCCCCTCCTTATGGCGGGGGGCCTGGCGATCCTGCGGAACCGGCTCACGCTGGCGCTCATCCTGGGCGGGGCGGCCGCCTCGGCGATCGCGATGGCGGCGCTCTACGAGCCCGGCAGCGCCGTCACGCGCATCTACTACGGCACGGACACGCGCGCGTCCGGGCTCCTGATCGGGGCGGCGCTGGCGTTCGTGTGGAGCGCGAGGCAGAGCGAGGGTGGCGGTGGGCTGCGAGAGCGGGCGGAAATATGGGCGCTGACCCTGACCGGACTGGCGGGGCTCGGGACGCTCGTCGGATTCACGTTCCTGGCCGATGGGGACTCTCCCTTCCTGTACCAGGGCGGCTTCGCGTTGGTGGGTCTGGCGACGGCGGCCCTGATCGTGGGGGCCACGCACGAGCGGTCGCCGCTGACGAAGGTGCTGGGCCTTCCGCTCCTGCGCTGGGTGGGGCTGCGTTCCTACGGCATCTACCTCTGGCACTGGCCGGTGATGGTGCTGACGCGGCCCGGCGTGGACGTGCCCCTCGACGGCGTGGCGCTGTTTGCGACGCAGGTGGCGATCACGCTGTGGCTGGCGGAGGCCTCGTACCGCTGGGTCGAGGTTCCGGTCCGCGAGGGGGCCTTGGGACGGCTCTGGGAGCAGGTCAAGGAAGGGGCGAGGACGCCACGGTGGCAGCGTGGGGCGGTTGCCTTCGGGAGCGCCGCGACGGTGGCGGGGGTAGGCGCCATCGTCGCGTTCATGACGGTGGCTCAAGCGCCAGAGGAGCCTCCCTACTTCGCCCTCGAGAGCGTTCGCCTCGTCAACACCACCGAAGCACACGCAGACGGGGGCAGGCAGGCCCCTCGGCCGGCCCAGGATGAGCTGGCGCCCGAGGCGTTACTGGACGAACGGGCGGTTGTGGCAACGCACGAGGGCGTCGTGCCGGCACGGGAGGGGGTCGCCTCAGCGGCGGTAGCAGGCGATCCGCTGGCTCTCGCGATCGGGATGGCGGCCCGGGGGACCGCAAACGCCGAGCAGGCCGCGTCCGTGGAGGCGCTCAGCACGACGTTCGAGGCGGAACTACTGGCCCTCGAACACCGGAACTCGTCGACCGGCGCCGGCGGTGGAGTCCTCGTCACGGCGATCGGCGACTCGGTCATGCTGGGCGCCGCGCACGAGCTGGCCGCGCAGGTGCCGGGAATCGACCTGGATGCTGCCGTGGGACGGCAGGTATCGCAGGCGATTCGGTTGCTGGAGCAGCGGAAGGCGGAGGGCCAGCTCGGAAACATCGTGCTGCTCCACCTCGGCAACAACGGGAAGTTCAGCGCGAAGCAGTTCGACCGGATCATGGAGGTGGTGGGGCCGGAGCGGCGGGTGGTGTTCCTGACGCTCAAGGTGGACCGCTCGTGGGAGGGGGCCAACAACGAGGTGATCAGGGAGGGGGCGGAACGCCACCGTCAGGCGTTCCTCGTCGACTGGCGGTCGGCGCTGGAGAAACACCCCGAGGTGCTGTGGAATGATGGCACGCACCTGCGGCCCGAGCGGGCCAGCTTCTACGTAGCGCTGCTGTCGAGATACCTGCGCCTGTAGGACGACACGGCGGCAAGGGAGAGACGCGATGGAGTACCGAGGGATGGGGCGCACGGGTCTGCGCGTCTCGACGATCTGCCTTGGCACGATGACGTTCGGGTTCCAGACCGAGGAGCAGGCCGCCCTGCGCATCATGGACGCCGCCTGGGACGCGGGCGTGAACTTCCTCGACACCGCCGACGCCTACCCGATGGGGAGCGAGGAAACGGGCGCGACGGAGGAGATCGTGGGGAAGTGGCTCCAGCGGATGCCCCGCGAGAGGGTGGTGCTGGCGACGAAGGCCTGGGGCGCGACGGGGCCGGGGCCGAACGACCGGGGGCTCTCGCGGCAGCACATCCTGAGTGCGGTCGACGCGAGCCTGAAGCGGCTGGGCACGGACTACATCGACCTCTACCAGACGCACTTCCCGGACGAGAGCACGCCGATCGAGGAGACGCTGGGGGCGCTCGACGATCTGGTGCGCTGGGGCAAGGTGCGGTACATCGGCTGCTCGAACTACCAGGGGTGGCAGCTGGCGCGGGCGATCGGCGCGAGCGAGCGCCTGGGCATCGCGCGGTACGACTGCGACCAGCCGCGCTACAACATCCTCTTCCGGGAGATCGAGAACGAGCTCCTGCCCCTGTGCCGGGCGGAGGGCGTGGGCGTGATCGCCTACAACCCGCTGGCGGGGGGCATGCTGACGGGGAAGTACGCGGGCACCGAGGACCTGCGCGAGCAGACGCGCTTCACGCTGGGGAACGCGGGGCCGCGCTACCGCGCGCGCTACTGGGAGGAGGCGCAGTTCCGCGAGGTCGAGCGGCTGCGGACGTACTTCGCCGAGCGCGATACCTCGCTGACGCACGCGGCGGTGGCGTGGGTGATCGCGCAGGACGGCGTGACGTCCGCGATCGTGGGGGCGAGCCGGCCGGAGCAGATCGAGGAGTCGGTGGGGGCGGCGGAGCTGGCGCTGAGCGAGGACGACCTCGCCTTCTGCGACGACGCGTGGTTCAACCTGCCGCGGAAGCGGGACGCCACGGTGGCGCTGCGCTAGGGGTCAGCCGAGCTTCTCGCGGGCGGCGCGGAGGCGGGCGATGGATTCGTCGCGCCCGAGCAGGGCCACGGAGTCGAACAGCGGGATACCCCGCGGCGCGCCCATGATGGCGACGTAGAGAACGGAGACGAACTTCCGCAGTTTCAACTCGAGCGTGTTCTGGAGGGAGCGGAGGGCGGCTTCGACGGGCTCGGGCGCCCATGCTTCGGGCGTCACGCCCACCAGCGCCGAGAGGGCGGCGTCGAGGGTGCGGGCGGCGATCTCGGTGTCGCCGTTGATGCGTTCCGTGAGGAGCGCGGCGGGGTAGTCGGGCAGGTCGAAGAAGAAGCGCACGAGACCCGCCACCTCGTCGAGTCGGGCAACGCGCTCCTGGAGGAGGGGGGCGACGGAGGTCACGAGGTCGCCGTCGAGGGGACGGGGGACTGCGGCGGGGAGGTCGCGATCGAGACAGCCGGCGACCATCTCGCGCCAGGCTTCGGGGGGGAGGGCGCGGATGTAGTGGCCGTTGAGCGCGTCGAGCCGCTCGACATCGAAGTAGGCGGGGTTGGGGACGACCCGGTCGAGGGTGAAGACACGGGCGAACTCTTCAGCGGTGATATGGGTGGTGTGGTCGTCGAGGGACCAGCCGAGGAAGGCGAGGAAGTTGAGCATCGCCTCGGGGAGGTAGCCGTTCTCGCGGTAGTCGAGAGCGGCCACGTCGCCGGAACGCTTCGAGAGCTTGCGCCCGTCCCGGTCGACGAGCAGGGGGAGGTGGGCGAAGCGGGGGGGCTCCCAGTCCATGGCCTCGTAGAGCTGGAGGTGCCTGGGGCCGCTCGCGAGCCACTCCTCGGCGCGAACGACATGGGTGATCTGCATGTCGTGGTCGTCGACGAGCATGGCGAGGTGGTAGGTAGGGAAGCCGTCGGTCTTGAGGATGACGAAGTCGTCCTGGAGGGAGTTCTGGAACGCGACGTCGCCACGGATGAGGTCGGGGAAGGTGGTGACTCCCGTGCGGTCCATGCGGAAACGGACGACGAAGGGCTCGCTGAGGGCGCGCTCCCCGGCTTCGTCCTCCGAGAGCTGGCGGCAGCGGCCGTCATAGCCCGGGGCGAGGCCGTCCCTCTGCTGGTCCTTGCGAAGCTGGGCGAGGCGCTCGGCCGTACAGAAGCAACGGTAGGCACGGCCGCGAGTGCGAAGCTCGTCGGCGACGGAGTGGTACTTCTCGAGGCGTTCGGACTGGACGTAGGGGCCGTGGGGGCCGCCGACGTCGGGGCCTTCGTCCCACTCAATGCCGAGCCAGCGCAGTCCCTCGTAGATGTTCTCGACGGACCCCTCGACGTAGCGGCTGCGGTCGGTGTCCTCGATGCGGAGGACGAACTCGCCGCCGTTCGCCTGGACGAAGGCCCACCCGAAGAGCGCCGTGCGCAGGCCGCCGATGTGCAGCTCGCCGGTGGGGCTGGGGGCGAAGCGGGTGCGGACGGGGCCGGTCATGCGGACTCCTCGGTGCGGGAGGGGCTGACCGCTTCGGCGTAGGGCGCAGCCTGAGGGGTGAAGCCGGCGTCGTCGATGGCGGCGCGCATGTCGGCGGGGAGGGGAGCGGTGACGGTCAGCTCGCCGCCGGCGGGGTGGGGGAAGGCGAGCCGCCAGGAGTGGAGGAGGTGGCGGGGGCCGGGGCCGCGCCCGTACAGCTCATCGCCGGCGACCGGTGCGCCGATGGCGGCGAGATGGACGCGGATCTGGTGGGTGCGCCCCGTGAGGGGCTTCACCAGCAGGAGGGAACGCTCGCGGGCGGCAGCAAGCACCTCGTACTCGGTGCGGGCCTCGCGGCCCTCGGCGGTCACGGCCATGCGGCGGCGATCGGCGTGGCTGCGCGCGATATCGGCGTCGATGACGGCGCGGTCGCGCTGGGGAACGCCGTCGCAGAGGGCGAGGTACTGCTTCTGGGTCTCGCGCGCCTCGAAGGCGCCGCCGAGGGCGGTCTGGGCGGCGGGGGTCTTCGCCAGCAAGAGCACGCCGCTCGTGTGCTTGTCGAGGCGGTGGACGATGCCGGGGCGCTCGACGTCGAAGGCAGCGGCCTCGCCCGGATAGCGTTCGATGAACCAGGCGGCGACGCTCGGAGCCCCCGGCTCGGCGGGGGCATCGTGGACGAGGAGGCCGGCGGGCTTGTCGATCACGAGGAGGCTAGCGTCCTCGTAGAGGACGGGGAGGATGAGGCCCGTGGGCACGGGTTCGCGGGGAGTCTCGGGGAGGGTGACGGCCACTTGCGCGCCCTGCTCGACGTGGGTTGACTTGCGGGCAGGCTCGCCGTTCACGAGCACGGCCTCGCTGGCAATGAGGCGCTGCACGCGGGCGCGGCTGAGGTCGGGGTAGGCGGCGGCGAGCACGGCGTCGAGCCGTCCCTCCTCGGTCACGAGGAGCTGGCGTCGCCTTCCGGCCCTGGGTACGTCTGCGTCACGAGCGCCCATATGAGGATGATGACACCGATCGTAATGGCGGAGTCGGCGACGTTGAAGGCGGGCCACTCGGGGAACTTGATGAAGTCAGTCACGGTACCGTCGCCGACGCGGTCGATGAGGTTGCCGATGGCGCCCCCGAGCATAAGCGAGAGCCCCGCCCGGACGGGGGTGCTCGCCATGCCGGGATTGAAGAGGTAGACGAGGATGAGGGCGACCCCCACGACGCTCGTGATGACGAGCAGCGAGCCCGCGCCCTCGAGGATGCCGAAGGCGGCGCCGGTGTTGGTGAAGTGCACGATGCGGACGTTCCAGTCGGGGTCGGGCCAGGCGTCACCGCGGTCGAGCCGCGTACGGATGATCCACTTGGTCAGCAGGTCGCCGGCGACGATGACGGCGGCGAGCGCGAGGAAGACGAAGTCAGCGCGTCCCAGGCGGGGGAGAGCGAGGCGGGGCATGAGGCCATAATAGGGCGCGGGGCGACAGCACTCCCCGGGCGACCGTTAGCGGAGGACCAGCGTGGCGAAGACCCTGGCGGAACGGATGCACCTGCGATCGGGCGAGCGCCTGCTGCTGGCGAACGCCCCCGATGGCTACGAGGCGACCCTCGCCGCGCCGTCCGGCGTCGAGGTGACCACGGAGGCGACCGGAACCTTCGACGTCATCCACCTGTTCGTCTCGACGCGGGCGGCGCTGGAAGCGGACACGCCGGGGCTGAAGGCGCTGCTCAATCCGGACGGCAAGATCTGGATCGCCTATCCCAAGGGCACCTCGAAACGGCTGAGCGCGGACATCAACCGGGACGACATCCACGGTTACGCGCTGACGGTGGGGCTGCAGACGGTCGCGCAGGTGGCGGTGGACGACGACTGGTCGGCGCTTCGCTGCAAGGTCATCGGGTAGGGAGCGCCCATCCCCCTCCCGCGTTGACGCGCCTCCCCGGCCCACCTAGGCTGCGCCCGCTATGGCGAAGCACCTGGAAGGCAAAACGGCAATCGTGACGGGCGGGGCCGGGGGCATGGGCTCCTGGATCTGCCGGATATTCGCGGAGCAGGGCGCGAAGGTGATCGTGGCCGACACGGGGGCGGACGTTGAGGGGCGGATGGGCGTGGACCCCAGCCGCGTGAACGCCGTCGTCGAGGAGATCACGGCGGCGGGCGGGGAGGCCGTGGCGGCCATCGGAGACGTCTCGGAGATGGACGTGGCGGAGGGGCTGGTTCGCACCGCGCTGGAGCGCTGGGACAAGCTCGACATCCTCGTCTGCGCGCACGGCATCCTGCGCGAGCGAATGATCTTCAACATGACCGAGGAGGAGTGGGACGGCTCGGTGAAGTCGCACCTGAAGGGGTGCTTCGCGCCGGCCAAGTTCGCCTCCATCCACTGGCGCGAGCGGCGCGACGGCGGACGCCTCATCTTCTTCACCTCGGGGGCGGGGCAGCGCGGCGAGGCGGGCCAGCCGAACTACTCGGCGGCGCAGCAGGGCAAGGTGGGGCTGATGCTCTCCTGCGCGCAGGCGCTGAGCCGCTACGGCGTGACGGCGAACTGCATCGCGCCGGCGGCCTCGACGCGCATGACCGACCGTGGCCGCAGCGTCGACCGCGAGGGGCCGGCGCCGAGCCTCTCAGCGGCGGGCACGCGGATGGACCCGAAGAACGTGGTGCCGGCGATCGTCTACCTGGCCTCGGACGAAGGGGCGAGCGTGACGGGCCGGGTGGTGGGGACGACCGGGCACGAGTTCACGATCTGGCGGGAGCCGTTCCGGGACCAGTCGATCTTCTCGCAGTCGCCCTTCTGGGACATCGATGAGCTGTTCGAGCAGATGCCGCGCACGCTCGCGGTGCACGACCTGAAGCCGCCCGAGCCGGCGTTCCCGTAGGAGGATCGAAGCGATGGCGAGGCACCTGGAAGGCAAGACGGCAATCGTGACGGGCGGGGCCGGCGGCATCGGCAGCTGGGTCTCGAAGCTGTACGCGGCCAACGGGGCGAAGGTGATCGTGGCTGATACGGGCGCGGACGTGGAGGGGCGGATGGGGCTCGACTCGAGCCGCGTGAACGCCGTCGTCGACGAGATTACGGCCGAGGGCGGGGAGGCCGTCGGGGCGGTGGGGGATGTCTCCGAGATGGACGTGGCGGAGGGGCTGGTGCGGACGGCGCTGGAGCGCTGGGGGAAGCTCGACATCCTCTGCTGCGCCCACGGCATCCTGCGCGAGCGGATGATCTTCAACATGACGGAGGAGGAGTGGGACGGCTC
>DAOUID010000409.1:0-3091 GCA_034428315.1 Dehalococcoidia bacterium | reverse complement strand
GTGCGGAGGGCGGCGGGCTTCCCTCCGAGGACGCTCTCGGCGAGCGCCTCGGCCACGATGAGGCGCTCGCCCTCGTGCTCGTAGAGGCCGTAGGGGGCCTCCTCCATGACGGCGAGGGCCGTGTTGCCGGGGAGGGTCCAGGGGGTGGTGGTCCAGGCGACGATGCTCGTGGGCGTCCCGTCGAGCCCGATGCCCTCTCGCGCCTCGGCAGGCAGCCGGAACTTGATGTAGACGCTCGGGTCGGGGACGTCGTCCTTGTAGCCCTGCGACAGCTCGTGGTCGCTGAGGCTGGTCTCGCAGCGGGGGCAGTGGGGGGTGCTGCGGTAGTCCTGGTAGACGAGGCCGTGCTCCCAGAGCTGCTTGAAGATCCACCAGCAGGTCTCGATGTAGTCGTTGTCGTAGGTGACGTAGGGGTTGTTCATGTCGGCCCAGAAGGCGATGCGCTCGGTGAGCTCTTCGAAGTCGCCGACGTAGCGATTGACGCTCTCGCGACACTGGGCGTTGAAGCGGTCGATGCCGTAGGCCTCGATCTCTGGCTTGGAGCTGAGCCCGAGCTCCTTCTCGACCTCGATCTCGACGGGCAGGCCGTGGGTATCCCAGCCCGCCTTGCGGGGCACGCGGTAGCCGCGCATGGTCTTGTAGCGGGCGAAGAGGTCCTTGATGACGCGGGGCATGATGTGGTGGACGCCGGGGCGGCCATTGGCGGTGGGCGGGCCCTCGTAAAAGACGAAGAGGTTGTCCTCGGGGCGCTCCTCGATGCTTCGGCGGAAGACATCGCGGTCACGCCAGAAGTCGAGGATTCCGGTCTCGAGCTCGGGGAAGCTGACGCTGGGGTCGACGGGTCTGAAGAGCTGGGACACTTCCGGCCTCCCGGGCGAGGGTTGCCGGGACGGGTAGTGGATACAAGAAAGCCCGTCCCGATCAGGGACGGGCGGGATGCCCGCGGTACCACCCTGCTTCCCGCACGAGGCGGGCGCTCAGCGGAGCGCCATCACGCTCCTGCCCTCGGTAACGGGGGGCTCCGTCCGGGTCTACTGGCCGGCGGGGCCGGCGTTCGGCCGGAAGCTCGGGAGGGATGTTCGCGTCCGCCTACAGCGCCCCCTCACACCAACCGGGGCTCGCTGAGCGCAGGAACGGGACACTACTCGTCTCCGTCACAGCCTCTCCGGCTAGTGAACCAGCGGCTCGGGAACGGGTCAAACAGCGCCGCCGCGGGCGCCGGCTAGAACTCCTGGATGGAGTACTCGGCGGCGCCGAGGCTGACGCCCATGCCCATGACGACGAGCGTCAGGATCAGTCCCGTGATGCTGAGCGACATGGAGGTGATGCGCAGGCGCCGGATGTCCCTGTCGGGCACGTCCTCGCCCTGAGCGACCCGCTCCATGGCATCGACCTGGCTGGGGCCGACGACGAACATGTGCAGGCCCACGAGCACGATCATGACGACGAGCACGATCATCTTCACGACGAAGACGACGCCGTAGATGTAGTCGAAGAAGGCGACGCCCTCGGGGACGTTGTGGTAGTCGCGCCAGGTCATGATCAGGTAGGTCCCGCCGATGAGGATGAGGAAGAGGCCGATGCCGCCGATCCAGCCGAAGCGGGTGGTGATGGTGCGCATGGCGGCCACGCGGGTGGGGAGGTCCTGGATCTGGCGGGAGGCGGGCACCCAGGCGAAGGCGAGGAAGAACTGCGGTCCCACGAAGAGGGCGATGCCGAGGACGTGCAGCCAGACGGCGCCAATATGCAGGAAGTTCTCCACGGGGGCGTGCCTCCTCGATGGGTCTTGGGTTGCGAGCTTAGGCAGGCCGTCCGCGGGAGCGCAACGGGAGGCGTCAGGCCGGGGCGGCGGCCTCGGCATCTTCCGTTTCGGGCAGGGCGGCGGGCTCGGCAGGGGCGAGAAGGCGCTCGCGCACCCAGCGGG
Organism: Dehalococcoidia bacterium; assembly: GCA_034428315.1. Lineage (GTDB taxonomy): Bacteria > Chloroflexota > Dehalococcoidia > Tepidiformales > Tepidiformaceae > UBA2991. Next base: position 1,167 of record DAOUID010000409.1, on the reverse strand, counting down.
CGAGTCCGCGGGGCTGCGCGAAGACGAGCTCGTGGGCGCCGCCGTGCGCGATGCGCAGGGACCATCCCCGTTCCCGCGCGAGCTCGACAACGGGATCGAGCGGCGTGACCCGGTCGATGTCCCCGTGGATCAGGGCGACGGGGGTCTCGATGCCGGCGGCGAGGCGGGGGGCGTGGCCCCCGAAGACGATGTCGACCATGCCCCCGCGATGGGCGGCCTCGCTGTGGCCGAACATGTCGCGGACCATGGGCAGGGGGTAGGTGGGGAGGAACAGGGAGACCACGGGCGCCCACAGGTGACGGAAGGCGTTGGCGGTCCTGCAGAAGTAGTGCCCTTCGCCGGGGTTGCGCATGTACTGGGAGCGGGTGGAGCTCCTGGAGCCGATATAGCGGATGCCCTCTTCAACCCCGCCGTACACGGGCAGTCCGGCGAGGCCGACGCGCTTGAAGCGTCCGGGGTGGCGATTCGCGAGCGCGAGGGTCACGAGGGCGCCCATCGAGTGGCCCAGCACGTAGTCCGGGTGAACCCTTTCCACGACGCCGTCGAGGGCTTCGGCCACGCCCTCCGCCGTGTAGGCAGCGGGGTCCGGCTCGGTTCCGTAGCCCGGCAGGAGCGGGGCGAAGGTCAGGGCGTCGCCTTCCAGCTCACGCTGCAGGGGCGCCCAGGCCTCGGGGTTCGAGACGTAGCCGTGGATGAGGAGGAGGCGGGGGGGCATCACTCGCCTCCCGCGGCAGTCCGGCGCTCGAAGGCGAGCCTTGCCTCCTCGTGCGAGATGAGGGAGAACTCGGCCTTCGTCGCGCAACAGAGGCGCTCTTCGGAGTCGTGCAGCTCGGCGACGGTGGCGGCCCGGTGCTGCCCAATCTCCGAGATCCAGGCGGTGACGGTGTAGGACTCGCCGGGGCGCACGATGCGGGAGTACTCGATCTCGCCGCGTCGGGTCAACCCGAAGGAGCCGCTCAGGACGTTGACGGCCCAGGCCATGGCATCGTCGAGAATGGCGCCGACCACGCCACCGTGGATGACGCCGGGCGCGCCCTCGTGGGCGGACGTGGGCGTGTACTCGGCGAGGACGCGGCCTGCTTCCTCGTCGAGGAAGAACTCGATGTGCAGACCGTCCTCGTTGGCGGGGTCGCACACGAAGCAGCAGGTCTCGACTGCGAGATCGTC
>DAOUID010000408.1:0-6305 GCA_034428315.1 Dehalococcoidia bacterium | reverse complement strand
GGGCGCAGCGCCTGGGCCGCGAGGGCGTGCGGAGCGCCTACGAGATCCTGGTGGCGGCGGACCGGGGGACGAAGCTGGGCGAGGTGCGGGACGAGCTCGCGCTGGAGGTGGCGGTCACGCGGCTGCTGGCGCTGGCGCCGCGGGCGGGGCGGCGCGCTTCCTGAGCTACTCCTGCCAGACGGGGTTGTAGCAGGCGACGGCGCGGCCGGACTGGCCGGGGATGGGGGTGAGCTGGGGCGGGCCCACGTCGCGGCACTGCTGCATGGCCTTGCGGCAGCGGGGGATGAAGGCGCAGTGGCTGGAGGGCTCGTTCATGTCGGGAGGGTTGCCGGGGAGGGCGTAGAGCTCCTGGCGGGCGGCATCAAGGCGCGGGAGGGCGGCGAGGAGGCCATGGGTGTAGGGGTGGACGGGCGAGGCGAGGAGGTCCCTGACCGAACCCGTCTCGACGAGGTGGCCGGCATACATGACGCCGACCTCGTCGGCGATCTGGGAGACGACGCCGAAGTCGTGGGTGATGAGGAGGATAGCGGTGCCCTGCTCGCGTCGGAGGGTGTCGAGCTGGTGGAGGATCTGGGCCTGGACGGTGACGTCGAGGGAGGCGGTGGGCTCGTCGGCGATGATGAGCTCGGGCCGGAGGGCGGTGGCGATGCCGATCATGACGCGCTGGCACATGCCGCCGGAGAGCTGGAAGGGATAGGACTTGGCCACGCGCTGCGGGTCGGGCAGGCCGACCTGGGTCAGGATCTCGAGAGCGGCGATCTTGCCCGCGCGCTTGTCCATGTCGAGGTGGGTGGTGAGCACCTCGGCGACCTGGTCGCCGATCTCGATGACGGGGTTCAGGCCGGCGACGGGGTCCTGGAAGATCATGGTGGCGCGGCGCCCGCGGATCTCGCGGAGCTGGTTGTCGTTCAGGGTGAGGACGTCCTTGTCGCCGAACCAGACCTCGCCGCCGAGGATGTCCGCCTCGTCGGGGAGGAGGTTCATGAGGGACATGCCGACGGTCGTCTTGCCGGAGCCGGACTCGCCGACGAGGGCGTAGACGCTGCCGCGCTGGATGTCGAGCGAGACCTGGTCGACGGCATAGGAGACGTCGTCGCGCGTGCGGTAGCGGACGGAGAGATCGCGGATGCTGGCGAGGATCTGGGCCATGGCGACGGTCTGGCCGGCGACCGCGCCCCCGGGGGCTAGCCGCTGGGCCGGATGGAGGAGATGAACCGGCCCTGAATCCTAACGTCCTCGGGGTCGACGTAGATAGGGGGCATGGTGGAGTTGGCTGGCTGGAGGCGGATACGGTCGTTCTCGCGGTAGAGGCGCTTGAGCGTGACCTCGCCGCGGTCCTCGAGCCAGACGGCGACCTTCTCGCCGTCGTCGGCGGTGGTGGCGGGCTCGAGGAAGACGATGTCGCCGTCGTCGATGAGGTCCTCGATCATCGAGGTTCCCTTGACGCGCAGGGCGAAGACGTCCTGGTGGCCGCGCACCATCTCCTCGGTGACGGTGACGGTGTCCTCGACATCGCTGGCCCAGCGGTCGCTGGTGGGGACGGGGATGGGCTGGCCGGCGGCGATGGCGCCAAGCACAGGCACATCGACGGTGCCGCGGCGGCGGCGGCCTTCGAGCAGCTCGATGCCGCGGGAGACCTCGCGGTCGCGCCGCAGGAGCCCCTTCTCCTCGAGGCGCCGCAGGTTGTAGTCGACGACGGAGGTGCTGCTGATGCCGCATCCGAACTGGATATCGCGGATGGAGGGTGGGTAGTCCTTCTCCTCGATGAAGTCGCGGATGAACTCCATGATGTGGGACTGCTTGGTGGACAGCTCGCTCATGTCTGGCCTCGCGCGAACGGATGTTCGTTCGTATTGAACAACGGGGGAGATTTATCGTCAAGGGTGTTCGGAACACCGGGGGTTGTGGCGGGCGGGCGGCTGCGCTTTGCTTGGGGCATGGATGCGCGCGGGCGGATCGCCGAGCTTGCGAGGGAGGCCGGGTTTGACCTCGTGCGTTTCGCCGAAGCGGGGACGCTGGAGGGGGCGCGGGAGGCGGCACTGGCGTCACGGGAGGCGGGGCGGCTGGCCGACCTGCACTGGATGACGGACGAGTGGATCGAGCGGGCGACGGAGCCGGGGGTGTTCCTGGCCGGGGCGAAGACGGTGGTGCTGCTCGCCATCAACGGGCACGCGCCGGACCCGGAGCGGCCCGCGGGGCGAGCGCGGGGGCGGGTGGCGCGGTACGCGCGCGGCCGCGACTACCACCGGCTGTTCGAGTCGAAGCTGCGGCGGCTGGCGCGCGCCATCCGCGAGGAGCTGGGCGGGGAGGCGCGGGCGACGGTCGACTACGGGCCCCTGCTGGAGCGCCCGCTGGCGGCGCGGGCGGGGCTGGGGTGGCTGGGCAAATCGACGATGCTGCTGGCGCCGGGGTTCGGGCCGTGGGTGCTGCTGGGGGCGATCGCGACGACGCTGGAGCTGGCGCCGGACCTTCCCCTGCGGAAGACCTGCGGGAGCTGCACGCGCTGCATCGTCGCCTGCCCCACGGACGCGATCGCGCCGGACGGGGGCGTGCTCGACTCACGGCTCTGCATCAGCTACCACACGATCGAGAGCCGCGAGCCAATCCCCCGCGAGCTGCGGGCGAAGTTCGGCGACTGGATCTTCGGCTGCGACGATTGCCTGGACTCCTGTCCGGTGGGGTCGGGGAACGAGGCCAGCCACCCGGACCTTGCTCCACCCACCGCCGACGACGCGTTCCCGCCGCTGGCGGAGCTGCTGGCGCTGGACGAGGCGGCATTCCGCGAGCAGTTCCGGGGGCGGGCGGTACAGCGGGCTACTCGCGATGGATTCCTGCGGAACGCCTGCGTGGCGCTGGGGAACGTGGGGACGGACGAGGATGTGGAAGCGCTTATTGGGGTGCTCGCGGACGGGGCGGCGCTGGTGCGGGGCCACGCGGCCTGGGCGCTCGGCGAGATCGCGCGGCGGCAGGGCGGCGGGGAGGAGGGGACGCGGGCGCTGGCGGCACGGCTGGGCGTCGAGGAGGAGGCGTGGGTGCGGGAGGAGATCGAGGCGGCGCTGGCGACCGTGGGGGCGGAGACCGGGTGACCTCGAGAGTTGTTGACACCCGTCACGGGAGTGCCCCACGATCCAGGAGGGACGAGTACCGTCATGTCGATGGAAAGTAGCGCGAAACCTGCAGCCTCCAGCCCCGAGTTCCAGGAAGACCAGATGGTGCGGCTCTCCCGCCGACTCTGGTGGATGCCGCCGAAGGGCACCATGCAACGCGCCTACGAAGGCTACCTGTACTTCAAGAACGGCGGACGCGGCTTCACCATGCAAGACATCGACGAGTAGTGTTCGACTACCGATTCACACCTCCGGTTCTGGAGTATGTGTCTCTCCTGGAACCCGAGGACCGCGCCTTCATTCTCAGGTGCGTGCTGGATATCTGCGGGAGTCCGCAGGTGGACAACGAGACGACATTCGAGATAGAGGTCGGTGGATTCACGCAGCGGATCAGGGATTTCGGAGACTACTTCATCCTGTTCGACATCGTCACGGTAGCGGGCGACAAGTTCATCGCGATTTACGACATTGGCCGCTAGCGTGAGCCGGAGCGACGGATGCCACCCCTAACGCCCGGCTCCGCCGTCACGCTGCGGGAGATCACGCCTGAGAACGCCGAGGCCATCTTCGCGCTGTCGGTAGCGGACTCCCAGAAGCACCTCGTGGCCTCGAACGAGCGCTCGATCGCGCAGGCGCACTTCGAGGAGTCGGCCTGGTTCCGGGCCATCTACGCGGACGAGGAGCCGGTCGGATTCGTGATGCTGCACGACGAGACCCTGCGCGCCGAGCCGCGGGAGGCGGGCTACCTGGTGGCTTGGCGGATGATGGTCGACGAGCGCTTCCAGGGGATGGGGTTCGGCTGGAAGGCCATGCTCCAGGTGATCGCGCACGCCAGGACGAGGCCGGGCGTGGAGCGCCTGCAAGTCAGCTGGAGGCAGGAGGAAGGGAACGCGGGGGACTTCTACCGGAAGCTGGGCTTTGTGCCGACGCGCGTGGACGAGGACGGGGAGCAGTGGGCCGCCCTGGAGCTATAGGGGGCTAGAGGCGCAGGCCCAGCAGCTCGCGGGTGACGGTTCCGTCGGTGGCGACGTTCACGACGACCCAGGTGACCCGCAGCTTGAAGCGCCCCTGGGCGGTCAAGCTGTTGAGATGACAAGAGCCCGTACCACCTCGACCAGACTGCGCACGGGCTCTTCGCTGAACTCTTCGTCGCTGAATCCATGGACGATGGCGTTCCGGTGCTTCTGCAGGGCAGTCAGTTCGTCATAGTCATCCCGAGAGATGACCCCGAGGAAGGCTGCTTGTTCGAGAGTGTGGGCCGTCGTATTGATGCCCTCGGCCGAGATGTCCTGACCTGCAGTCAAAAGCCGTAGCGCAGCTTCACAAGCCGACCATGCGAGAAGAAACGCAGGTTCAGCGTGCCCTGCACTGAGCAGATTCTCTGCTTCGTCAAGCCGTTCAAGGACACGTGCGTGCTCAAAGGGCCGTGCTCCTTCGGGTGGCTCGATCTTCTCGGGCTCCGCAACAAGGAGGAGTTCGAAACTCCAGCCGGGCCTTGAGTCAATCGCGCGAGTGAGTACGTCCAACTGCGCCTTTGCCGCGAGCGATGCGCGCCTCTTGACCTCAATCACCTTGACCTGGTCGCCCTTTCGAACAACCAGGTCCGCAAGGAACCCCGGCAGGAAGTCGAGGGGGGTGTCGACGGATACATCGTAGCCCTGGCGGCGATACTCCTCCGCCGTCTCGCGAGCCAGTTGGTATTCTGCTGCTGTGGTCTGACTCATCAGAACGACACCTCAAGGCTGCGAGCCTCGTTAACCTGGATGTGAACAACCTGCTTCGAGTCACCAAGGTACCCGATCAGGTCCGCCGACGGGTTCCGAATGACAAGGTCGGCGTCTAGATCCCTCTTGCGGCACAGCAGGTCGGACACCTGCTCGTCGTCGACGTACACAAGCCCCGTTCAGCGCATCAAGAATCGGCTTCGGGATGTTGTCAACGTCAGGCGCTCCGTCCTGGAAGAAGTACGTGATGGTCACGGATACGGCGCCCGCAACTGGTGCCCCGGAGGTCCACCGCGCGCTAGCGGCAGCGTGGACGTCCTCTCTCCAGTCTCGCCGCGCCGCTGAACTGGCTTGCTGCGAGACCGCAGGCCCACGGATGACGAACTCAAGGGTATTGACATGATCCGCTGGCGGAGCCCCTGCCGGTCTGTGGACGCTCGACTGACAATCGGCGGCGCCGACAGTGCTTTTCCCCAGCAAGGTACTGTACAACGGCCTTGCTAGAGGCGCAGGCCCAGCAGCTCGCGGGTGACGGTACCGTCGGTGGCGACGTTCACCACGACCCAGGTGACGCGCAGCTTGAAGCGCCCCTGGGCGGTATCGAGCCAGACCTCGTCGCCCTTCTCCCAGCGGTAGTCGGAGTCGATGGTGGCGTAGTGCTGGCCCTTGCTGCCGGTGAACTCGTCGGCCTCGTAGAAGTCGGTGCGCATCAGCCGGAGTCCTCCCCGTTGCCGTTGCCGTTGCCGTTGGCGGCGCTGGCGTCGGCGAAGCCGCGGGCGGGGAAGCGCTCGGCGATCTCGTGCATGTGGGCGAGGACTCCGTTGCTCACGGCCTCGCCGGCGGCGCGGATGCCACCGAGGATGGCGCGCGCATCGGAGCGTCCGTGGGAGATGAAGACGACGCCATCGACGCCGAGCAGCTGGGCGCCGCCGTACTCGGCGTAGTCGAGGCGGCGCTGGGCCTTGCGCAGCTCCGGCCGCAGGAGCATGCCCGCGACGAGGTTCCAGGGGGTGAGCTTCACGGCGCGCCTGAGCTCATCGAAGAAGAGCTCGGCGACGCCCTCGACCGTCTTGATGAAGATGTTGCCGGTAAAGCCGTCCATAACGGCGACGTCGGCGACGTGGTGGGGAATGTGACCGGCCTCGATGTTTCCGACGAAGTTGAGGTCGCTGGCGCGGAGGGCGCGGTTCACCTCGATGATGAGCTGGTTGCCCTTGGAGTCCTCCTCGCCAATGGAGACGAGGCCGATGCGGGGTGAGTGGATGCCGTGGCTGAACTCCATGACGGCGGCGCCCATGTGCGCGTACTGGATGAGGTGGGCGGTGCGGGAGTCGGCGTTGGCGCCCACGTCGAGGAGCATCGTGGGGCCCTTCTCGCTGGTGGCGACGACCATGCCGAGGGCAGGCCGGGCGATACCCGGGATGCGCCCGAGGCGGAGGAGGGCGGCGGCGAGGGTAGCGCCGGTGTTGCCGGC
>DAOUID010000407.1:0-3758 GCA_034428315.1 Dehalococcoidia bacterium | reverse complement strand
CAGCGTCGTCATTCGTTCAATGGCAACCTGGCCCCAATGGTCTATGAGGAGACCCAAAAAGCAGCTTAATTGTTTGTCCGGAAAAGTGTTGACAGATCACCTTTGGAACTGCCGAGCCTGAGAGGACGATCAACTTTTTTCTGGGAACGCGGTCGATAGGCTGCTGCAATAGCACTCGTCTCCAGTCAGTCCTCCGGAGCCGTGCCCCTCTACGTATCCCACAGACTCCGCGTCGAGACCAGCATCTTGCAGTGCTCTGCAGATGGCCTCACGCTGCCCTCTGGGATTGGGTCCCCAGAAGCCGTTACGAACCCCATCTCCATTGTGCGCGGTACCTCGAATGCTGGCCCGCGCTCGCCCACCGCGCGCCAGCACATCGGACAGACGCTCGAGAAGCAGCACACTGCAACCTTCGGTCACTACGAAGCCCTCGGCCGCCGCATCGAATGGACGACACACCCCGTCCCGAGGTGCCAGTTCCGCCTGCTGGAGCAAGGTCCGGGCGCGGTCACCCCGTGTCAGGACGTTCACACCAGCGACCAACGCGAGGTTACACTCCCCCGTTCGGAGCGCCTGTACCGCCATGTGAGTAGCCACCAATCCAGATGTGCAAGCGGTATTCACGGTCATGCTCGGGCCGGTGAGCCTGAGGGCATACGATATGCGGCCGGACACCGAACTGGGCAGCTGGCCCAGGAACCCGGCGATCCCTTCTCTATAGACTCCGGGGCGCGCCTCCACATCGGCTCCCACGTATACTCCAATCGAGGTACCGTCAACCTGATCCAGTGCTACGTTGGCAGACTCCAGCGCCTCCCAGCACACCTCCAGTAACAGGCCGTGCTCTGGCGCCATTAGCCGACACTTGCGTGGTGTCAGTCCAAAGAATTGGCCGTCGAATTCGTACCCGTAGCGCCCGTCATCGCCGAAGAGCTCCCAGAGCGAGTGCGGCATGGAACCGTTCTCGAACAGCGCCCGGTGCAGCTTTGCCGGGCTGTCGATTCCTCCAGGCAGCCGACAGGCCATGCCCACGATAGCAATGGGTGTATGCTTCTCCGACTCAAGCCTTCGAATCCGGTTGTTGGCTCTCTCGAGCAACTCTGCGGCGCGATCCAGTTCGGTAAGACTCATGCCTTTTAGCTCCTGTGGTACGAACGGGTAACTCGCGGACCTCCCGCAGAGCCAGCAGCCCATGTCCTTCGAAACACTCACGGTAGAGAGCACGGTAGAAGGAGCTCTGTGTATCGGGTTGGTGGTTGCGCGCGCCAAAGCCACTGGCGGCCGCCGCAGCCGAGACGGAATCGAATTGCTCGACGGTCAGAGGCTTTCGACTCTCCATCTGTTCGCGGTAACCGCGCGATCGAAACTCATGTGCCGCGCTACCGGAAATCACTCCACTGAAGAACTCTGCGCAGCATCCAGAGCCGTAGGAATACATCCCAATCCGGACCGGGGTAGTGATATTACCGTGCTCGAGCAGGCTACAGAGGCCGAGATAGAGGGCGCCAGAGTATAGATTACCGACTTCCGCACCGAACTCAATTGATGGTGCCACGCGGGCCTGCAAGTCTTCGGCGATACGCTTACTGCTCCAACCTAGCTTCTTGCGAATCAAGTGACGATGCGCTCCGATGACCATACCCGGGAATGGGGTATGGAACACGAGATACGAAAAAGCATCCTCCAAGTTAACGCCTACCACGCGCTCGTACTCTTCGTAGCTCCGGATCAACGCATCGAGGTAAGCCAGGAGGGAAGTCGACGGGGCCCCCATCTCGCCCCCCACCACTGGCCGGCAGGTATCGGCCACCTCGAACCCAAAAACACCGTGGGCACCAGGATCGAGCGCCAACACGGATGGGCGATCGCCCACGAACATGGCCACTGCACCGCTGCCAACCGCAGGCTCTACAATGCCTTGGTCCGCAAGGGCAGCGTCACCTGAATTAATCTCGACGGGTTTCATTGAGACGTCCGTCGCTACAACGAGCACTCTACCCCCGTCCGGAGACGACGTCACCAAGGAGGCTGCCACTTGTAGCGCTGCGGTGGCGGCGTAACAAGCCTGCTTGATCTCGAAGCAGCGCATCTCCTCTGGAAGACCCAGATAATGGCGAACGTAGGTTGCCAGCGACTTGCCGAAATCCAGGCCGGACTCCGAGCCGATGATGACCGCCTTGATCGACTTCCGATCTTCCTCGCTCATATGGGTGACCAGAGGTTGCGCCGCGTTCACCGCATGCGTGACGGGGTCCTCCCACGGAGCAGCGACCGAACGTCGTCTCTGCTTGATGTTGTCGAACTGCTCCTCCCTGAAGCCTCGCGCCGCGAAGAGGTCGCGCGCCTCGATTGATAGGCGACCTGTGTACGCGTGGATCGACTAGATACCAACGGCCATTTTGTCACTTCTCCCCACTGGCAGGTGTCATGATAATTGTTGAGTTAATACCGCCGAATCCGAACCCGTTCTTGAGCACAGGCCCCGGCGACAGGGGGCGCGGTTCCCTTCCGTTGATACGCCATCCGGGGCGAATCGACTGTTCGATTCCCGGATGGCCATGGACGAAACTGTGCCGGAGTTGCAGGACACAAGCCGCGAGCTCGACGACTCCAGCAGCGGTGAGAGTATGGCCTAGCAGCGCCTTAGTAGAGGCGATGGGGACGCTGGCTACATCCTCACCAAACACCTCGTGAAGGCCCTCTAGCTCAACTTCACCCCCTGCTGGCGACGCCGTTCCGTGCGCGTTGACGAGAGCGATATCCGAAGGCAGAAGTTTCGCGTCAGCGAGCGCGCTTCTCATAACACCAGCCTCAGCGACGGCAGAGGGCCTCGGCGAAGCGGTGCCGTGGAGCGACGTGGCACAACCGACGAGTGAGACGGGTGGAGTCCCACTAGCCACTGTCGACGAATCCCGCCGCAGTATGAGGCAGCCTGCACCCTCTCCGTATACGAACCCCGAGCATCGCTCATCAAAGGGCACACTCTGCGGCTCTACGCCCAACGAGAGCGCACCCATACTACGCAGCGCCACGCGCTCAACGTTGGTCAGTATGCATGGAGGAGCGACAACAACGCAGGTGTCACACAGTTTCGCGCGAAGTAGACGCATCGCATGTGCCACCGCAACCGTCCCGGACGCCGATGCCGCTCCAAGCACGATCCCGTCGTCTGCGCGCGGCAGCAACTCGCTGACCAATCCAAGGTAGTGTGAGTCGAGAAACCGGAGCCCGTAAGTCGGGGACACCTCGAGAGGTGATCGATGATACGCCAGGGTGGCTTCGTGCTGCACCGTACGCTGAAGCTGTGTGCCGGCAACGATGATGAACGTCACTGCTGGATCGGACTCTGACCCAACAGGAACTGCATCGTTCCACGCTTCGGTTACGGCGAGCACGGTGGCAATTGCAGATGGCGGAGATCGGTGGACGAGCCGCCGAGCCCTCTTCGTCATCGACGAGTCGTTCTCGACGGATAAAGCTAAGTCGGGAGGCTTCAACTGTGGAAGTTCGTACGTCTTGGGCACATTGACACCACGGAGCAGATCAAGTAGCGCGTGAGTGCCGATGCCGGCTGCCGTGACCACGCCCACACCACAGACCAAGATCGGTTCCAACCCGGTCATTGAGTTCTCCTCTCTGCCAAGCGCTCAGCAAGTTCCTCAAAAGTGACGGGTGAATGACTGAAGAATCATGCGGCAGCCTCATATTGCTTAAGTTTGCGTTTCCATTTTCGTTCCGTTCGATCAATCTCATTTTGC
>DAOUID010000406.1:0-1634 GCA_034428315.1 Dehalococcoidia bacterium | reverse complement strand
CGCCTTCGACCGCGCCTCCAAAGGTGACGCATACGGCCCACGGAGCAGCCGGGGAGCCCGTGGTGTACCTCACCTTCGATGACGGTCCACACCCGACGTGGACGCCGCAGGTCCTGGAGGTGCTCTCGCGATACGGGGCAAAGGCGACGTTCTTCGTGCTGGGGCAGAGCGTGGAGGCCTACCCGACGCTCACGGCGCGGCTGGTCGCGGAGGGCCACGATGCCGAGAACCACACCTTCGACCATGCCTCGCTGGACAAGGTCGACCGGGCGACGTTCATCGCGGAGGTGCGGGACACAGACGACGCGATCCACGCGGCGGCGGGGGAGGAGGCCGACCCGATCGCCTGCCTGCGTCCGCCGTACGGCGCCTACGACGCGCAGACGAGCGCACTGGCGGCGGAGCTGGGCAAGAGTCTCACCCTCTGGAACGTTGACCCGCAGGACTGGCGCCGGCCGGGAGCGGAGCAGATCGCGGCGCACCTGCTGGCGCACGCGAGGCCGGGTGCGATCCTGCTGATGCACGACGGCGGGGGCGAGCGCTCGCAGACGGTAGAGGCGCTCGATACGGTCCTCCGGGAGCTCACGGCGCGGGGATACACGTTCGCGCTGCTGTGCCGCTAGGGCGCCCACGCTGGCGGCCCAGAGAAGGGCTGCTACCATGACCGGAGCCCGCACGGAGCACTGGTGGTGAGTGACGACTTTGGCATCGACCTGGAAGAGGTGCGCCGAGTCATCGAGGACTCGGAGGTACTGATCATCCGGCTCGAAACGGTGGGCAGCCGCGTGCTGGTCGACTTCCGCAGCACGTCGACGGAGCCGCCCTACATCTCGCGGGTTCCGCGGGTGAACTCGGTGGAGGAGCGGATCCGCGCCGTAAAGGAATTGCGGCCCGCCTTCCCCTACCCGGAGAAGCTGATGTCGTTCGCGTGGCCGCGGCGGGTGAGCGTGATCGGGGAGTCGGGGTTGTGGGACGTCGTGCGCCAGCGGATGGAATCCATCGGCGGGGAGGCAGCGGGGGAGGCGGCCAGCCGCGTCCACCGCGAGCTACTCGACGAGGAGCGGCGCGAAGTGGTGGCGGCGGTGCGCGGGGGCGAAGGCATGCGCACCATCTGGCAGCGCGAATGAGCGACATCGACCAGATCGACCTGCGCAGCGACACGGTGACCCAGCCGGACGCCGCCATGCGCCGGGCGATGGCCGAGGCTGAGGTCGGCGACGACGTCTTCGGCGACGATCCGAGCGTGAACCGCCTGGAAGCGCTTGCAGCGGAGCGCGTGGGCAAGGAGGCGGCGGTCTTCGTGCCGAGCGGCACGATGGCGAACCTGGTGGCCGTGCTGAGCCACACCCGGCCGACCGACGAGGTGCTGCTGGGCAGCGAGTCGCATGTGTTCAACTACGAAGTCGCGGGAGCGGCGCGGGTGGGTGGCGTCCAACTGCGGCCCCTGCCCAACGATGCTGGAGGCGGACTCGCGGACGAGGACGTGCGCGCGGCCGTGCGCGAGCCGAACATCCACGCCCCACGAACGGCCTTGCTGTGCCTGGAGAACACCCACAACCGCTGCGGCGGGGCCGTGCTGTCGCTGACGCGGACGGAGGCGCTGGCCGCCATCGCACACGAGGCGGGCGCGAGCG
>DAOUID010000405.1:0-6342 GCA_034428315.1 Dehalococcoidia bacterium | reverse complement strand
TGCCTTCGGTGGCCGGCCAGTCGACCACCCACTGCCGCCAGCTGCTGTCCGAGAGCTCCTCGCTCAGGAGCGCGTCGATCCAGGTGTCGTCCGAGGAGTGGCCATCGCCGGAGCGCCGGTGAGGTCGAATCTGGACGCCGCTCACGCCCCGCAGGCCCCCCCAGGCCACCCCCGCGACGCGCACGTTGCCTGCGTTCACGGTGTTGTCGTTCCCGGGGACGTCGATGCGCGACTGGAGCTTGATCGGCCCCTCCTTCGCCCACCCCTGTCGCGGCGTGACCCAGAACGCATCGAAGCTGTCCCACTCCGCCAGCTCGATCTCTTCCAGCCACTTCGTGGCCGAAACGTACCCGTACAACCCCGGGACGATCAGGCGGGCCGGGAAGCCGTGCCTGGCTGGCAGCGCCTCTCCGTTCATCCCGAGCACCACCATCGACTTGCGCCCGTCGAGCGCGACATCCGTCGGGAAGCCCACCGTGAAGCGACCACCGACGGTGCGCCCCACCACCTGCGTCGCGCCTGCCTGCACCCCCGCCTCCCGCAACAGCGTGGGCAGGGGCACACCCAGCCAGTACGCGTTCCCGACGAGGTTGCCCCCCACGTTGTTGGAGACGCACGCCAGCGTCACCGACTCCTCCTCGAGGCTCATGTCGAGGAGGTCGTCGAACGAGAACTCCAGCTCGCGGTCCACCATCCCCTTGATCTTCAGGCTCCAGCTCGAGCTGTCGATGCGGGGCACCCTGGCCTCCGTATCGATCTTGTAGAACCGGTCGTTCGGCGTGACCAGCGGGGAAATCCCCCGCACCGTCTCCGGTCCGCGCCGTGGCTCCGGGGTCGGCTCCGGCGTGGGTTCGGGTGTCGGTTCCGGTGTGGGCTCGGGCGTTGCCTCCCGTGTGGCCTCCGCGGTTGGGTCGGCTCCTGCATCCGCCGGCGTGCCCTCGGGCACCGGGGTCTCGGAGGCCGCCGGCGCCTCGGTGGCGGCCGGCGTTGCCTGGGCTGCCGTCGCCTCGGCTGTCGCTTCCGCGGTCCTGGTTGCCGTCGCGGTGGCGGTGGTGGGCGGAGTGGCACTCGCCGTTGGCGTCGCGGTTACGGTTGCCGCCGCCTGCCTCGCCCGCGAGGAGCTGCGAAGCCTGTCCGCGATCGATGCGCGCTGGGCGTCGACATCGACCCCCGTGTCGATGAATCGTCGTACGAGCGGAACCGCCACCGCTGCTGCCGCCAGTCCACCTCCGGCCAGGTACAGGAACCGCCTCCGCTGGGGCGATGCGGCCTCGCCATCCGAGTCGGCGCTTGCCTCGCGAGTTCCCGGCGCCGTTCGCAGCAGGCCGAGGAGCGTTCCCATCGCAACGAGGCCTGCGGACGCCGCCGTAATCCCCGCGTCCACGTCCGAGGTCAACCCGTCGTCGGCCGCGGCCAGACCCCCGACGACGGCCAGGATCGCGAACACGACCAGTCCGGCCGGGCGCAAGTGGAGAGAGACCACGCCGGCTCCTGTCCCGACAGCCAGCGTGACGACCGCGATGCCCGCGATGAGCATCGGCTTGTCCTTCGTTCCGAAGGTATCGATCGCCCATGTGGTCATCGCCTGGGGCGAGTTGTCGATCACGATGTTGGCGATCGCGATGATCAGCGAAACGCCGTCCACGAGGCGCGCCGCCAGTTCCGCGACCGCGAGGCCCACGGCTATCGCGGCCAGCCCCGCTAGCGCTCCCGGCCAGGATGCGCGAAGTTGTCGCAGCAGTTGGCGCACCATCGCCACCCTATTGTCCTTCGCCCGCCCGGAATCCGCGAGGGAACGCTGGAATGTTCATCGACTCCCCTTCAATCGGCAGTCTAGGGCGGGCTCCTCAGCGCGCCAGACTGCAAAGGTAAAGATGCCCCGAACCCTTCACCCCGCCTTTGCGGTTCGACCGCTCCGGCCCCTCCGCTCGCCTGTCACCCAGCCCTACCTATAATTCCTTGTGCCGATGTCCACGATTGAAGCGGAGGTTGATGCGCTCCGTGCGGAGGCGCTGGAAGCGCTCGCGCAGGCGGACGACGAGGCTGCCCGCGAGGCCTGGCGCGCCCACTGGCTGGGCCGCAAGGACGGCCGCCTGACCCTCCGCCTGCGGTCCCTCAAGGACGCCCCGCCCGACCAGCGCGCCTCCCTCGGACAGTCGCTCAACGCGCTCAAGTCGACCCTCGAAGGGGAGCTCGAGGCGCGACGCGAGGCCGCTCGCGCCGACGCCCTCGCGTCGCTCTCCGCCGGCGACGCCCTCGACGTCACCCTCCCTGGACGCCCCCAGTCGCTGGGCCGCCTCCACCCCGTCACCCAGACCATGAACGACTGCATCGAGGCTTTCGCGGAGATGGGCTTCCGCGTCTTCGAGGGGCCCGAGGTCGAGTGGTCGCGCTACAACTTCGACGCCGTCCGCATCCCCGACGACCACCCCGCCCGCGACATGTGGGACACGATCTGGATCGATACCCTCATCGACGGCGAGCGCAAGATGCTCCTCCGCACCCACACCTCCCCGAACCAGATCCGCGTGATGGAGCAGTCCGAGCCGCCCGTGCGCGTCATCGTTCCCGGAAAGTGCTACCGGCAGGAAGCGACCGACGCCACGCACGAGTGGATGCTCACCCAGATCGAAGGCCTCGCCGTCGACGAGGGCGTCCGCATGAGCGACCTGAAGGGCACGCTCTACGCGTTCGCCCGCCGCCTCTTCGGCGAGGACCGCCAGATCATCTTCCACCACAGCTACTTCCCCTTCGTCGAGCCCGGTGTGGAGATGGCCATCGACTGCTTCCTCTGCCGCGCCGACGGGAGCGACTGCCGCACCTGCCACGGCACCGGCTGGATCGAGATCCTCGGGGCCGGCATGGTCCATCCCGAGATCATCGAGAACGCCGGCTACGACTCCTCCAGGTACACCGGCTTCGCCTTCGGCGTCGGCATCGAGCGGGTCGCCATGCTCCGCTGGGGCATCGAGGACATCCGCCACTTCTACCAGAACGATCTGCGCTTCCTGAGGCAGTTCTAACGCCATGAAGTTGCCGCTCTCCTGGTTGCGTGACTATGTAGACGTAACGCTCCCTCCTGCCGAGTTCGCGAAGCGTGTCACAGACGCCATTGCCGAAGTCGAGGGCTGGGAGGTGATCGGCGAGCAGTGGGACCCCGAGCTCGTGCGGGTCGCCGAAGTGCTGGCCGTGGACCCCCACCCCAATGCCGACCGCCTCGTACTCGCGACCGTCAACGTCGGCGATGGGCCGAAGACCGTCGTGTGCGGCGCCCCGAACGTGGCCGCCGGCCAGAGAGTCGCCTTCGCTACGGAAGGCGCGATGCTTATCGATGGTCACTCCGGAAAGCTCTCCAAGCTGAAGCTGCGCGCGATCCGCGGCGTCGACTCCGCCGGCATGGTCCTCAGCGAGAAGGAGCTCGGTCTGAGCGACGACCACGAGGGCATCCTCGTGCTCCCCGAGGACGCCGCCATCGGCGCCCCCCTCGTCGACGCCATCGGCGACGTCGTCTTCGATGTCTCGACCTGGGCCAACCGCGCCGACCTCCTCGGCATCCTCGGCTTCGCCCGCGAGGTGGCCGCCGTCACCGGGCGGCCGCTGCGCGAACCGGATCGCTCGTACACCCAGTCCGAGCGCCAGGCCGGCGACTTCGTCTCCGTCACGATCGAGGATCCGGATCTCTGCCGGCGCTTCACTGCCAGCGTCATCGAGAACATCGAGCTGGGCTCCTCCCCTCCCTGGATGCAGCAGCGGCTCATCCGCGCCGGCATGCGCCCCATCAACAACGTCGTCGACGTCACGAACTACGTGATGCTTGAGACGGGTCAGCCCCTCCACGCTTTCGACTACGACCTCGTGCGCGGCGCCGAGATCCGCCCCCGCCGCCCCCGCCCCGGGGAGACGCTCACCACGCTCGACGGCATCGAGCGCGACCTCGATCCCGACATGCTCATGATCTGTGACGGCGAGGGACCGGTGGCCGTGGCCGGCATCATGGGCGGCGGCAACAGCGAGGTCTCCGAGTCGACGAAGACGGTCCTCCTCGAGGTCGCGAACTTCCATCCCGGCTCCATCCGCCGCACGTCGACCCGGCTTCGGCTGCGCAGCGAGGCATCCCTCCGCTTCGAGAAGGGCATCGGCTCCGACCTCGCCTCCTACGCCCAGGCCCGTGCCCTTCACCTGCTCGAGCAGGTTGCGGGCGGACGTCCCGCCGCCGGTCTCGTCGACGCCTTCCCCACGCCCCTCCCCAGCCCCCGCATCACCCTTCCCGCGGCCCGCATCGAGCAGGTGCTCGGTATCCCCATCGAGGCCGCCGAGGTGCGCCGCATCCTCACGGCCCTCGGCTTCGAGGTCACGGAGAGCGGCGACGCCTTCGAGGTCACGCCCCCCTTCTGGCGCCCCGACGTCGACCTTCCCGATGACCTCATCGAGGAGCTGATTCGCGTTTACGGCTACGAGAAGCTGCCGACCACCGTCCTCCGGGGCGCGCTCCCCGAGGCCCAGCCCCGTCCCCTCCAGCGTGTCCGCGACCGATCCCGCTTGCTCGCGGCCGGACTCGGCTTCCAGGAGGTCGTCAGCTACACGCTCACCTCCGGCGAGGTCCTCTCCCGCGTCGTCTCCCCCGACGACGAGGACCGTGCCGGTCCCCTCGCCGCCACCAACCCGGTGGCTTCGCAGCACACCTTCCTCCGCACCTCGCTGCGAGGCTCGGTGCTCGCCGCCTACGCCGGCAACCGCCACCACGAAGACGCCGCCATGCGCTTCTTCGAGGTCGGCGTCGAGTACCTCCCCACCGAAGCCGACCTCCCCCACGAGCGGCCCGTCCTCTGCGCCGTTCTCGGCGGCCGGCGCCTCGAGCGCTGGGAGCGGCCAGGCCCCGAGCGCCTCGACTTCTTCGACGCCAGGGGCGCGGTCGAGGCCCTCCTCGATAACCTCGGCGTTGCCGCCGCGTTCGCCCCGGCTGAGGAATACGCGCTGCTTCCGGGACACACCGCCGCTATCTCTGTCGGCGAGGAGACCGTCGGCCTCGTCGCCCAGGTTCACCCCGACGTGGCCGCCACCTTCGACATCGAGGAGCCCGTGTTTCTCTTCGAGCTCTGGTTCGAGCCCCTCACCCGCGCCTTCCCCGAGCGGCCGGACTACGTGCCGCCCAGCCGCTACCCCGAGGCGCGCCGTGACCTCGCCCTTCTCGTACCGGACGGCACGCCCGCGTCCGCAGTCCTCGATGTCATGCGCACGCATCGCGCACGCGGCGTCCGCATCAGCGCCGACGTCTTCGACGAGTACCGCGGCGAGGGCGTCCCCGCAGGCCAGAAGTCGCTCGCCATTGCCCTCCGATTCCGCGCCGACGACCGCACCCTTGGCGAGAAGGACGTGGTGCGCATCGAGCAGGGACTACTCCGCCGGCTCGAACAGGATCTTGGCGCGACCCTGCGCACGTGACCGAATCCCCTTCCCCCTCCCTCGATCCCGCAGTCGGCCTCTGCAGCCTCTGTCGGCATGCGCGAGTCGTCCGCAGCGGCCGCGGCTCGCGCTTCTGGCTCTGTGAGCGAGCCGCCGCGGACCCCTCCCTGCGCAAGTACCCCGCCCTGCCCCGTGCCTCCTGCCATGCCTTTGCCCCCGGCGGAAGCGAACCCCCTTGTGAAGGGTTGGGGACTGGCTAGAATGCCTCCGCCATGACCCTCACACGTGAAGACCTGGCGTTCCGCTACCCCACCAACGACTTGTTGCGTGATGGCACCGCCGTGGTCTTCCGCCCTGTTTTGTCCTCCGACCGCGACCATCTCATCGGTTTCGCCCGCGCGCTCGAGGAGGAGGACCTCCTGTTCCTGCGCGAGGACATCACCTCTCCCGATGTCGTCGACGACTGGCTGGCCGATGTCGAGAGGGGCGAGACCTTCACCGTCATCGCCGAGGTCGGCGATCGCATCGTCGGCTACGGAAGCCTCCACACCGAACCCGCCCGGTGGACCCGCCACGTTGGCGAGATTCGCATCAACGTGCATCCCGACTACCGCGGGACGGGACTCGGAGGACTGCTGGCCGGCGAGATTCGCACCGTCGCCCCCGCCTTCAGCATCCGCACCCTGAGCGCCCAGATGCCCGTCGACCAGCTCACTGCCAGGACCGTGTTCGAGCGGCTCGGGTTCCGCTATCAGGCTATCCTTCCCGGCTGGGTCATGGACCGCCACGGACGTGACCTCGACCTGCTCATCATGGCCCGCGAAATCTAGGCGAGGTACGAATGACCTCCTCAATTGGCAACCTGTCCTCCCGCTACCCCAAGGAAGCCGAGCTGCGCGACGGCACCCCAGCCGTCTTCCTCGCGTTCTCGGACAACGA
>DAOUID010000404.1:0-6613 GCA_034428315.1 Dehalococcoidia bacterium | reverse complement strand
CCGCCATCCGCATGGTGGCCGAGCGCTACGTCGACGCGGTCAACCGCTTCGACGCCGAGGCGTGGGGCCAGACGTGGGCGCCGGACGGCGAGTGGAACGTGGGCGAGGTCCACAAGGGACGCGACGTGATGGTGCCGCTCTGGACGAACATCATGGGCAGCATCCCGAACGTCTACATGCACGTGTACTCGGGCGTCGTCGACGACGTGACGGGCGACACCGCGCGGGGCCGCTGGTACATGGGGGAGTTCCTGAACATGGCGGACGGCTCGCGCTCGATGAACTCGATCTGCTACGTGGACACGTACACGCGTATCGACGGGCAGTGGTACATCCAGACGCGGGAGTTCCAGGCGCTGTACCGGGGCCCGGCCGACCTGAGCGGCGAGTTCGCGAAGATCGCGGTCCCGGTCTAGGGGCGTTCCCGAACCGGATTCGTTGCGCCTGAGGGGCCGGCCGGCCCCTCAGGTTCGGCGTGCACGGCGGCGAGAGACGGCCGCGAAGCTGGCGCCGGCGAGGACAACGGCAACCATGGCGAACAAGGCGGCGGCCGCGCCGTGCGACGCGGTGGCGCCGATCCCCACGTTGGGGGCGCCGGGTGGCGGCGGCACGACGACCTCGACGTCGCCGGTCGCGCCCGCCACTGGTACGTGGCCCTCACCCAGCACCTCCAGGTCATATTCGGCGTACATGAGCCGGGTCGTGCGAGTGCAAAGCCAGATCTCGAGCGCTTCGTCGTAGGCGTAGACGAGGTACTCCTCTTCAAGCTCCAGGGGATACCCGCAGTCCCCGGCGCCAAGGGACCGGGTATACGCAACCAACTCGGGGGCAGCCGGCCCCTTCCAGACGCGGGACACGGCGAAGGTGACATCGACTGCGAAGGTGTTCCCGCGGGACTCGAGAGCCACGACCCTGCCGGCGAAGACGGCGGTCGCGTCCTCAACCGACTCCCACAGGCCCGGAGGCTCGCCGCACGAGCAGGCGAGCGCGCTCTCGGTGCGCACGGCGGGCGGCAGGCCGACGACCAGGGTGATGGCGGCGAGCCGGAGGAGCCAGGAGCGCATGGGGGCAGGGTAGCAGGGGGTGGAAGGGGCAGTGGTCGCTCAGCGTGTACCTGTGCGCCGGCGATGCAGCGTTACGTAGGCAAGGACGGCCAGGGCCACGGTTCCGACCACGGGCAGGCCAAGGCGCAGTCCCGTTGACACGCACCGTTCGGGGGCGAGCCCGGTACCCGTAGCTCCAGGAGCCGGAGGCCGAAGTTCTGGCGGGGTGAAGGTCACCGCGCCGGTTCCTGGAGGGTGTCCTTTCCCAAGCACGGCAAGGTCCCCCTGCGCGTCCTCCAGCGTTGCCGTCCGCGCGCAGCGGTGAGTCGCCAGTGGGTCAACCGCGTAGTACTGGTAGGCGAAGAACAGGTATTCCTCCCCCTCTTCCAGGCGCATGAAACAGTCGGTGTAGCGGCCCTGTGTGTAGAGGTCGGTCGTTTCATCCACGTTACCCTTCCAGACACGGGTTACCCGAATCTCTGCCCATTGCCCCCAGCTGTCGCGAGTGACCTGGCCTGCAAACACTGCGTCCGCATCATCGACTGCCTCCAGGAGGGAAGCCCTTACGCATTGACATGGCGGGGAAGGCCGCCTCGTCTCTCGCGCTGTGGGGACAACTGGTCCGGTCCCGGGAGGTCGCCCCTCGCCCAGGGCTTCAACGGTCTCCTGGGCATGCTTCAGCTCCGTGGTCCTCGTGCAGAATCCGGTAAACAGGGGCTCGTTCGGGTAATCGCGGTAGGCGAAGACGAGATACTCCTCGCCCTGGTCGAGCCACATTTCACAGCTCGTGCCTCCACCATCGAAGTAGACCAGCGTCGTGGCTTCGACATCTCCCTTCCAGACACGAGAGACTTCGAATTCTGCGCTGTCCCCCTTCCCTCCGGCGACCAGTGTTCCCGCAAACACTGCATCCGAATCATCCGTCGCCTCAAAGAGAGGCACCCAGTCGCAATCGCAGGCCTGCGCCCGTTCGGTGTGCATCACTGCCGGCAGGCCGAGGAGGAGGGCGAGGGCGGCGAGTCGCAGGAGCCAGGAGCGCATGGGGGCAGGGTAGCGGCACGAGTCAAGGGCTCGCGGGCGGACCCTATACTGGCGCCCGCCATGCCGGGCCCCGAGTCAAGCAAGACTATCTACCTGGCGAGCCCGTACGGGTTCTCGGAGCAGCAGCGAGAGCTGCTGCTGCCCCAGCTCGTCGAGGCGCTCGCGGGGCTGGGGCTGGAGGTGTGGGAGCCGTTCGCGCGCAACAACCAGGTCGACCGCGCACAGCCCAACTGGGCGTGGCGCATCGGGCAGGCGGACTTCGAGGACGTGCGGGAGGCGGATGCGATCTTCGCGGTCGTGAACGGGGTGCCGCCGGACGAGGGAGTGATGGTGGAGCTGGGGATGGCAATCGCCCTGGGGAAGCCGACGTTCCTGTTCCGCGACGACTTCCGCAGGGCGACCGACAGCGAGCACTACCCGCTGAACCTGATGCTGTTCACGGGACTGCCACGCGAGGGCTGGCGCGACTGGTACTACGAGTCGGTCGAGGAGCTGGCGGACCCGGAGAAGGCGCTCGCACGCTGGGCGGGGGGCGGGCTAGCCGGACCTCCGCCTACGGTTTCCGCGCTTCGATGAGGTACAGCGCCGCGTGGAAGGCCAGGTCCTCGCCCGCGTCCAGCCTCCGCTGGAGGGCAAGCAGATGGTGGAGGTGCGTCTTCACGGTGAACCCGGGCACCTCCCAGGGCGTGGCCTTGAGGTAGTAGACGATAGCGCCGACGTCGGTGAACGAGAGACTGCCCTCCCACTCCTCGACGGATGCGACGGACAGGCCGGCGGCCTCCAGCAAGGGCACGTACTTCGCCGGAGTTGCGTCCGGCCACTGGGGCTGCGCGTCGAAGGCGGCAAGCAGGTCCCAGGCCCACATCCCGTGGACCTGTTGCGTCAGGAAGGAGCCGCCACTCGAGAGGACACGGGCCACCTCTCGGGCATTGAAAGCGGCGTGCCGGTTCAGGACGAGGTCGAACTCACCATCGGCGAAGGGCATGGCTGCGGCGTCGGAGACCGCCGTCCTCACGACCGTCGCGCCAAGGGGTGAGAGTCGCCCGGACGCCAGTTCGTAGTTGGGTGCGAAGTCTTCGGTGGCAACCACCCTCCCGGGCCAGTGGTCCCGCAGTGCGAGGAGCCTCTCGCCACCGCCCGTATCCAGGTCGACGACGGATGAGGACCGGTCCATCAGTTCGGCTGCACGGTCGACATACGACCAGGGTTCCCGCTCCACGAGCATGCGCCCGTCGAGGTAGGAGAAGTCCCAGCCCGTGAATGGTTGCTGCTCCTCCCGCAGCCAGCCTTCGATCAGCTCGTCGGATGCGGCAGCCATAGACTGGACAGCAGTCTAGTAGAGCATCCGCCCTTCGATCTGGGCGGTGGTGATCCAGACCTCGATGTCGCGGATGGCCTGGGCCATGGCCTGACCGATGAGGTCGAGCTTGCGCACCTGCTCGATGCGCGGGGTGACCTGCTCCAGCTCCCGCTTGGAGAGCAGCTCGCGGAAGATCCGGCAGCCGTCGACGAGGCAGATGATGACGACGTCGCGGGGGTCGGGGATCTCGTCGCTGAAGAGGATGCCCATGATGCGGAGCTTCACTTCGCGCTCGGCCTTGCCGTCGACCATGGGGTAGCGGCGGGAGCGGAAGACCCAGAGGAAGCGGTCGTCCTCCCGCTCGAGGATGCCGCCCTCGACCAAGCGGTTGAGGGCCTCCTCGCGCAGCTCGGGGGCGCGCTGGGCCACCTTCTCGACCCAGTAGCGGGGGTCGCGCGTCTCATCGGCGGCGATTTCGGCGAGGGTGGGGTCGAGGAGGCTGTCGCCGATGGGGGTGGAGTCGATCAGGGTGAGGTTCTCGAGATCGGTGTCGATGCGGTTCTCGAGGGCGAGGTCCATCAAAACAGCGCCGGCGAGCGCCCGGTCCATCGACCAGTTGGGGACGTGGACGAACGTCCCGTCCTCGTCGCGAAGCAGGAGCAGGATGATCTCTTCGGCGAATCTCAACATAGGTGTCTAGCGCCTCCCTGACCGCGCCCATGCTACACGGCTCGGCCACAGCCGCTTGAAGGGGGCGTGTAAGCGGCCTGACCGGGCTGGCGTCAGCGTGAGGCTCCGGCCGGCGTGACCGGGAGAACCTCGACCGTTGCGTGGCAGCCGGGCACGTCGCGGAGCCTGGCATCGCAGGTGAGCAGCGGCACATCCAGGGCCTCGGCAAGGGCGAGGTAGAGGGCGTCGTAGATGGTGACGTTCTCACGCAGCTCGAAGGCGCGGCGCAGCAGCCAGCCGTGGGCATAGCGGCGCATGGGGAGATTGACAAGATGTGCCAGGGAGACTTCAGCCCGAGTGGCCGACATCCTTCCCCGGAGTGTCAGGCGGCGCAAGGCCTGCCCCACCTCAGCATCGAGCAGTTGAGGCGCGTGGATGACCTCTTCCCGTTCTATGCGCGTCCCCAGATCCAAGCCGGCCCGCGAGTCGGGGCGGGCGAGTAGCTCAACCACAACGGAGGCGTCGGCTACCGTCACCGTGCCTCACGCTCGGCCCTGATCATCTCGGCTGATGTCTCGGAGGCGAAAATGGGCTCCTGAGCCCGTATCTGCGCCATCAGCTCCTCGATGTCCGGGGCCTCGAGCGACCGCTTGATCTCGCGCAGCAGGTAGTCCGACAGGGTCATGCCGGCGCGGGCCGCCCTGACTTTGGCCTCGCGGTGCAGCTCGTCGGGGACGTTGCGGATCTGAATCATCTTCGACATGTGCTCCACATTATCACATGTGCAGCACATGCACGGTGCTCATCAGGCCTCGGCGGGCGCCTCCTCCGGGTCGGGGGCGGGCGGTAGGGGCGCCTCGAAAAGCTCCTCGGGCATGACCACAAACTCGGGGTAGGCCTCGATGCCGAGCTCGCCGGCGTCCTGCCCGAGCTGCTCCACCTCGGGGGAGACGCGCGCCTGGACCGTGAGGGCCAGGGCCTTCCAGAGCACGAACGAAACCGTGAAGACGAACGCTCCGACGGCCGCGACGCCTGCAATCTGGGCGCCGAAATCGCCGCCGGCGGCGATGCAGACGGCGAGCGTGCCCCAGACACCGGCGACGAGGTGGGCGGGAACGGCGCCGACGACGTCGTCGAGCCTGAGCTTCTCGAAGAGCTTGATGGCGAGCGTGCAGAGCACGCCGCCGATGGCACCGATGATGATGGCCCACCAGTGTTCCGTGATGGTGGGGCCGGCGGTGATCGAGACGAGGCCGGCGATGGCGCCGTTGAGCCCCGCGATCAAGTCGATGCGCCCCAGGACGAAGCGGGAGATTCCGAGGGCGGCCATGACGCCGGCCGCGGCGGCCAGGTTTGTGTTGACGAGCACATGGCTCATGGAGACGGCATCGAAGGTGCTGGCCAGCGCCAACTGCGAGCCTCCGTTGAACCCGAACCAGCCGAGCCAAAGGATGAAGACGCCCAGCGTGACCACGAGGACGTTCGAGGGCGGGGTGGGCTTGACGCTGCCGTCCGCCCGGAACTTCCCGAGCCGGGGACCCACGACGAGGATGCCGGCGAGCGCGGCCCAGCCGCCGACTCCGTGCACGATGGTGGAGCCGGCGAAGTCCTGGAAGCCCAGATCGTCAAGCCAGCCACCGCCCCAGGTCCACGCCCCCACGATGGGGTAAATGACGGCGGTGAGGGCGAGGGTGAAGAAGAAGAACGGCCACATCTTGACGCGCTCGGCGAGCGCTCCGGAGACGATCGAGGCGGCCGTGGCCACGAAGACCATCTGGAAGAACCAGTCGGACATGGTCGCGTGGGACTCCTCGGCGAGGACGGCCTCGGCGGCCACGGCCTGCTCGAGTTCCTCCGCTTCGAGCAAGGCCAACTCAAGGTTGGAGGCTTCGTAGAGGAGGTTGAAGGAGCCGATGAAGTCGCCCACGACGTCGACGTACATGAGGTTGTAGCCGATGACGAAGTAGGCGAGCCCGGCGATCGAGTAGATGCCGATGTTCTTGAGGCAGATCATCGAGGCGTTCTTGGTGCGGACGGATCCGGATTCGAGCATGGTGAAGCCGGCGCACATCCACATGACGAGCGCGCCCCAGATGAGGAAGGCGAAGGTGTTCAGCACGAACTCGGTCTCGCCGTCGACGGCGGCGGCCTCGGCGATGGCGGGGCGGCCAAGGAAGATGGCAGCGGCGCCAACGGCGGTGACGGCGAGGATGATGGCCACGCGGCGATATGGACGAAGTCTGGCGACCATGCTCAGGCCCTCCCTGGCAGGTGCTGCACCCTGCGGGCGAGCCTACAGCAGGGAGTCAAGGAATTAGGCGCGACCGTGTAAGCGCCCTTGCCAGGACGGTGTCCGTGGCCAGCGGACGGCTGCCGGGGTCGGCCACTTCTGCCGGTCAGGCTCCCGGCGGCCGGTAGGGGACGCTCCTGGCGATGGCGTCGTCGACGGTCTCTGGGGTGACCAGCACCGTGACGCTCGCGCTGAGCGCACCCGCCGAGCCCACCGCGAGCGAGACGGCTGTGGCGGCGGCATCGTCGGGAAGGTCCGCGATGATGACCA
>DAOUID010000403.1:0-2942 GCA_034428315.1 Dehalococcoidia bacterium | reverse complement strand
CAGCGGGCGGCGCGCGCCGCCCGTTCGAGCAGGCGCAGGAAGGTCCTGCGCCCGCGTGGACTGGTGGCCAGGTCGGCCACGTCGGCGACGCCCTCGGGGAGGGTGACGGCGGCGGCGCGGCGGCCCAGCAGGGAGCCGAGCGCCGCCGTGGCCTCGCGCCCGGCCTTGTCGTCGTCGAAGGCGAGGAAGACGCGGGGGCAGCCCCGCAGGGCGGCGGCCACGCGCTCCATCCCCTGCGTGCCGAGGGCGGCGCAGGCGGGCAGTCCCCACTCGCTCAGAACGAGCCAGTCGAAGACGCCCTCCGTGACGACCGCCCAGGGCGGCGCGGGGCCGAGTCCGCCCATGCCGAGCACGGGCTTCGGGCAGGGCGGCGCCTGGAAGCGCGGCGAGCGCCCCGGGTCGATGGCCCGCCCCGCCAGCCAGCGGACGCGTCCGCCGGCGATCTCGGGGACGGTGACCATGGCCGCGAAGCGCTCCCGGCCCCGCTCCATGAGGAGCCCGCTCTCGCGGACCCGTCCGGCGTCGAAGCCGGCGGACGCCAGCGCCTCGCGCAGCCCCCGCCCCGGCGCGAAGCCGAGACCGAGCCGCGCGGCGGTCTCGATGCCGATGCCCCGCGAGGCGAGGTACGCCCGAGCCTCGGGGCTCTGGCGCAGCGCCCGCGCGTAGTACCGCGCCGCCGCCGTCAGCAGCGCCGGGTCGGGCGGCGCGACCACCTCGCGGTTGCGCCGCTCACGGGCCGCGTGGCGGACCGGAGCGGTGGTGGGGGGCGAGGCGTCGAGCCTGCGGATCGCCTCGGGCAGGCTCAGGTCCTCGATGCGCTGGATGAAGTCCAGCGCGTCGCCGCCCTCGCCGCAGCCGAAGCAGTAGAAGCGCTCGCTGTCGGCGTAGACCGTGAAGCTGCCCTCGGCCTCCTCGTGGAAGGGGCAGACGCCCTGGCGGACGCGGCCCCTGCCGCGCAGCCGCACGCCCACCGCCTCCACGACTTCGCCGAGCGGGTGGCGCTCCTTGAGCGCCGCGATGTCCACGGGGGCGTGCGCGGGGCTCACTGTCTACCGCCCGTCGCGAGGGGCCGGAGGCCCCGCAGGCTGCGCCGCGAGACGAGCTTGCCCGGCTCCCAGCGCATCCCCAGGACGGCCAGCACCTCGAGCGCCCCGCCGGCGTGCGGCGCGAGCACGGCGGCCCGCCCCGTGCCGGGGCTGTAGACCAGCGCCTCGCGTCCGGCGAAGCGCCTGCGCGCCACGTCGACCCACTCGGCGAAGGCCCAGCGCGTCTCGCGCTCCGTGGCCTGCTTGAACTCCGCGCCGGCGAGGACCGCCAGCGCTCCGTCGAGGTCGCCCTGCTGCCTGAGCCGCCGCGCCTCGTGGACGCTGGCGGCGATGCTCGGCCCGGTCTCCGGGGCCGCTCCGAGGAGCGCCTCGAAGACGCGGTCGACCAGCTCTTCGAGGCTGCGTCCGGGCGGGCCTCCCGCCGTCGCCGCAGCCGTGCTCATCGTCGTCGTTGCCATCGTCATCTCGTGCCTCCTTGTGGCGTTGTCTCGTGTCCGTTGTCGTGCGCCCTCGCGGGCATAAAGCGGGGCCGCCCCCGGAGGGACGGCCCCATGTGTCTTGCTGGCTGGGCGGGCCGAAGGCCCGTGCTCGTCAGGACCGGAACGCCCTCCTCGCCCCGCTGGGGAGCCCCGCGAGGAGCGCCCCGGCGACGCCGAGGGCGCCGGCGTTCGCGGCGGCCATCTCCAGCCCGTGGCCGAGCAGCAGCGGCGCGGCCAGCAGCAGCGCGCCTCCCGCGACGAGCGCGAGCCTGCGCCCAGACCACCGCCGGCGCGGCTCGGCGGCCGCAGTCTCGACCGGCTCGTAAGCCGTCCAGATGGGAAGCCCGATGACGCCCTCAAGGGCCGTGACGACGTGGGCTCGCGTGCAGCCGCCGGTGTGGCAGCGCACATCGATGCCGTTGCCGTCGGGCCGCTGTCGGAACGCGAGCCCGTCGGGCTCGTCACCCTCGTGGCAGATGGCGGTGCTCGTCCGGAACCAGCCCCGCTCGAAGCGCACTTCGTGCGGGACGAGGTCCGCAATGCGACCGGCGCTCGGTCCCGTGTACCGCTGCGTGCTGGCTCGCATCTCCATCGCGTCTTGCTGTGCTGCGTGCATTCCCGTGACCTCCTTCGTCACTGTTGCTCGTGCTCGTTGCTGGTGCTGGTGACCCGCGCCGGCATCCGGTGCACGGGTCGTGGCTGACTTGCTGCTGGACGCATTCCGCCCACGGTTGGATGCCGAACCGGGAACGGGATGGTTGGGCCGCGCGCATGCGAAGCGGCCGGCCTGCGATGCACTCGCGGACCGGCTCGTGTTCAGGGTGCGGCGGGCGTGGGGGACCGGACGGGTGCGGGACGCACCTCGCCCAGGGACTCCCGGGGCCGGGCGCTGGACGCGCTCGCCACGCGGATCCCCGGCGTTCGAGACGGCCTCCGGGGAGCAAAGCTCGACCCTTCGGTCGCCTCCCGCTGCGGGAAGCGGTTCTCCCTCACTGGCCGGCCGTCGGGAGAGCAGAGCTCGATCCGTCGGGTCGTCCGGGTCCGGGATGGACCCTCCGGGTTACTGAGCATGAACCCGGCGAAGCCAGAAACTGTGATCGAGTGTCGTAGGACGTGCGTTCTACTGTCAAGGCCTGCCCGCAGGGGTGCTGTTCACCGACGCCAGATGCCGAGGGTGAATACACGCCTCAGGCAGCGCCAGACGAGCGCTCGGCGGCGCTCGGCGCGGGCGTAGTCCAGCCACAGCTCGCGATGGCGGAGCGCATCGCGTCGCTGGAAGCGGTCCCAGGGGTAGCTGTCCGGTGGCAGCGTCAGTCCATGCTCCCCGATGAGCGCGAGTTCCAACTCGCACATTCGCACCCAGTCCGTGGCCTGCTCGACGCGGCTTCTGGCCTCGTCGACGTGGCCGGCGCGCACC
>DAOUID010000402.1:0-1984 GCA_034428315.1 Dehalococcoidia bacterium | reverse complement strand
GGGGGGGGGGGGGGGGGGGGTCGGGAGAGACGAGGATGTTCACGGGCTCCTCGTTGGGGCGGGTGAGGAGGACAGCCACCACGATTGCGGGGATGGCGACCAGCACGACGGCGGCCGCGACGGCGAGGCCAAGGACGGGCTTGGAGAGGAAACCGAAGGGGGCGAGGAGTGGGGCGGCGAGGGCGCGGAGGCGGGCGGCGGCCATCTGGGGGAAGCGGACGCGCTCGGGCGCTGGCTGCCAGGTGGCGATCTGGCGGCGGTTCCGCAGCTGGAGCTTCCCGAGGATGTTGGAGATGTGGTACTTGACGGTGAAGGGGCTGACGCCGAGGCGCACGGCGATCTCGGCGTTCGTGGCGCCGGTGCGCACTTCCTCCAGCACCCGCCATTCGGCGGGCGTGAGGATGTCAGGATAGGGCGGCCTCCCGCGACCCCGCCTGGTCATGAGACAAGCCTAGGGGGAAGAAGAACGAATTACCCCGTCCGTTTTGGAATTTTCCTACCCGGTCCGAAAAACGCCGTCTAGCCGCCCAATTCGGCCACGATCTGGTCGCGGAGGCGGTACTTCTGGACCTTGGTGGCGGACATGGGCCAGTCGCCGGGGGCGACGAAGCGGATGTGGCGGGGGACCTTGAAACTGGCGATGCGGCCGCGACAGTGGTCGATGAGGTCGTCGGGGGCGATCTCGGCGCCGGGGACGAGCTCGACGAAGGCGGCGGGGACCTCGTCGTAGCGGTCGTCGGGGACACCGACGACCTGGGCGATGTTCACGGCGGGATGGGTCTGGAGGTAGGACTCGATCTCGAGGGCGGCGACGTTCTCGCCGCCGACCTTGAGCATGTCCTTGACGCGGCCCATGAAGCTGACGCGGCCATCCTCGTCGAGCGCGCCGAGGTCGCCGGTGTTGAACCAGCCGTCGGCGTCGAAGCACTCGGCATTCTTCACGGGATCCTTGTAGTAGCCCTCGAAGACGCAGTAGCCGCGCATCCAGATCTCGCCACGGGTGTCGGGCCCGGCGACGGGGCCGCCCGTCTCGGGGTCGCGGATCTGGAGCTCGATGCCGGGGAGGGGGCGGCCGGAGGTGACGGGGCGCTTCTCGGGAGGGTCGTCGGGGTGGCTGAAGCAGGCGACCCCGCCGCACTCCGTGAGGCCGTAGGCGTTGGTGTGCTGGGCGGTGGGGAGGGCGGCGTGGATGCGGCGGAGGGCGTCTGGGGGCGCAACGTTGTTCATGAGGCGGATGCGGGAGAACTCGGCGGGATCCCACTCGGGATGGTTGAGGAGGGCGGTGGTGATGGGCGGGAAGGTGGAGAAGCAGACGGTGGCGCGCTCGTCGCGGAGCTGGGAGACGCCGAGGTTCGCGTTGAAGTGGGTGAGGGTGATGTAGGCGGCGCCGGAGTCCATGCAGCCGATGAGGGGGAGGATGGCGCTCATGTGGAAGAGGGGGAGGGGATCCCAGAAGCGATCGTCGGCGGTGAGGCGGAAGCGGTCGCCGCAGGCGTTGACGGAGGTGCGGACGAGGGCTTCGTGGGTGAGGGGGCAGCCCTTGGGGTCGGCGGTGGTGCCGGATGTGTACATCATCATGGCGACGTCGCGGAGGCGGACGCGGGAGCGAAGAAGGTGGACGTGCTCGTCGGTGACGTCCGCGGCGGCCGCATCGAAGCGGGCTCGATCGAGCATCCCCGCGGGTGCTTCTTTCTGGCTCGCTCCGCTCGGTCCCTCGACTGCTTCGCGCTCGCTCCGGGCGCCGATGAGGACGACGCTGCGGAGCTTGGGGGCGGCGGGGAGGTCGAGGGCGGCGGGGTCGGGGGCTTCGGCGAGGCCGGGGAGGCAGCGGTGGAGGAGCTCGACGAAGTCGACGTGCTCGTCGATGAGGTCGCTGGTGACGAGGAGCTTGAGGTCGGCGTTCTCGATGACGTAGGCGAGCTCGTGCTCCTTGTAGCGGGCGTTGATGGGCACGACCCAGGCGCCGAGCATGGCGGCGCCGAGC
>DAOUID010000401.1:0-4258 GCA_034428315.1 Dehalococcoidia bacterium | reverse complement strand
CCACCGACGCCGGCTTCGTCATCGGCGGCGCCCGCTTCGCCGAGGAAGACAGCTTCTACTGGCGCATCACCCAGTTCCTCGTCCCCAACCACAGCCTCGCCCCCGGCGCCGAGCGTGGCCAGAACATCAACGGCCAGACCTGGGTCCCCATCGACGACGAGAACTGCTGGATCTACACCTACACCTGGAACCCGGATCGACCCATCACCGAGGAGGAGCTCGCCACCATCAAGGGCGGCAAGGCGAGCATCCACTCCATCGTCGATGAGCACTACCACCCCGTTCGCAACCGCTCCAACGACTACCTCGTCGACCGCGAGGCCCAGCGCACGACCAGCTACACCGGCGTCCAGGGCATCTCCGAGCAGGACGCCTGCATCCAGGACAGCCAGGGCCTCATCTACGACCGCACGAAGGAGCACCTCGGCACGACCGATGTCGCCATCATCGAGTTCCGCCGCCTGATGCTGCGCATGGCCCGCAACCTGCTCGAGGGCCAGGAGCCCGCGGAGGCCCGCAACGGTCGCGCCTACTGGGTCCGCTCAGGCGCCGAGGTCGCCCCCCGCACGACCCCCTTCGAGGAGGTGGCCGCCGACCGTACGGCCGCGGGAGAAGCAGGGCCCTAGGGCATCATGAGCGGTGGCGTCACCGCCACCTCGAGGTCCGATACCGACCGTTCGAGTTGGATGCCGCTGGTCGTGGTGTAGAGGAGTTCCCCTTCGTGCCGCACGGCCACCCAGATCTCGTGCGCCCCTCCCGGCGTCAGCCGGTCCGAGTGGTAGGGGATCCGGAAGTCGACCGGCAACGTGCCCGCATCCTCGATCACCTGCCGCCCCAGCGCGATCGCCAGGGCGTCCTCATCGGTCACGTCGACCAGCACGACCTCGACGCAAGCCCCGATCGGCAGGTCCACCGCTCCATCCATGAACCGCACGGTCCCGGAGAGGGTGTCGACGTCGCTGCTCGACATGCCCCGCGTCAGGAAGAGGGCGGGCACCGTCATAACGATCAGGGCGCTCATTGAGAACAGCAGAGCGAGCTTCCACATCGTTCCCCTCCCAATCCACCGTACAAGGTCGCCTTGGGAGTGTGCGGGCTCTCCGGGGCAGGGTGTAGGCAGGCTCACGCACCCCCTAACCGGCCCTTAACCGGCCTCCGAGGAGGAGGCGCCGCGGGTGGGTTCGCCTCGTGCGAGAGGGCTGGGCCGAGTTGTGCTGCTGAAGAGAGGTAACTACAATTCTGTAGTTGCATGGGGCTGACGACTGCGTTGGACTTGGGATCCAGCCAAGAACAGGGCCAATCTTCGAAGGCACCGCCTTGGCTTCGAGGCTGCCGCCCTTGTGTTTGACGACCCCATGTCTGCGACCCGCGAAGACCCGTCGTCCAGTGAGCAGCGGTGGCGAACCGTCGGGCTGGTGGGCAGTCAAGTCATAGTGGTGGTCCACACTTGGCCAGACATCGACCCGGCTACCGGACAAGAGACTGGCCGCATTATCTCGGCACGTAAGGCAACGAGACATGAGAGGACGGCGTATGAAGAAGGACATGACTGAGCTGCCGCCCGATGTGCAGGCACAAGTGCGGGCTCTGGAGGCTCTGCCCGACGACCAGATCGACACTGCAGACATTCCGGAAATACTCGACTGGTCGGACGCCAGGCGTGGGGTCTTCTACCGGCCTGTCAAGAAGCAGATCACCATCAGGCTCGACGCGGACATTGTCGCGTGGTTCAAAGCACATGCTCTTGGTGGGCGTGGATATCAGACGGACATAAATGGGGCACTCCGAGAGCATGTCCACCGGGCAAGTCGTTCCCCCGAATAGCGCGATGTGCGCATCGCAACCCGGGTCAAACCAAGCTGCCTGGCCCGAGAGCGCTCACCCGACCACCCCCAAGGTGCTGAGCGGTTAGCTGCCCCGGGCCGTCTCCAGGTCGGCCCGCGCGGCGACTCGCATGCCGCCCTGGTCGCTGCTGATCGTCACCAGTTGGAAGCCCGCCGCCGCGTGCTTCTCCGCGAGCTGGGCGTTCGCGTGGATGCCCGCGATCACCCCGTGCGCCTTGCACGCCTCGGCGATGCGCACGCGCTCCTGCTCGAAGCGCCCCTCGTTCGCCATCCCCGGCGGCTGCCCCAGCGTGATGCTCAGGTCCGCCGGCCCCACGTACACCGCGTCGATGCCCGGCACCGAGAGGATGTCGTCGAGGTTATCGAGCGCCTGCTCCGTCTCGATCATCGGGATGCACGCGACTTCCTCGTTCGCGTGCGCGAAGTAGTCCGCGCCCGCGTACATCGTGGCCCGCAGCGGACCGAAGCTGCGGTTCCCCTCCGGGTGGTAGCGGCAGGCCGCCACCGCCGCCTGCGCCTCCTCAACGCTGTTCACCATGGGGATGATCACCCCCATCGCCCCGGCGTCGAGCATCTTCATGATGATCCCCGGCTCGTTCCACGGCACGCGCACGAACGGCATCGTCTCCGTCGTGCTGATCGCCTGCAGCATCGTCAGCGCCGTCTGGTAGTCGATGCCCCCGTGCTGCATGTCGATGCAGACGTAATCGAAGTCCTCGCCCGCCATGATCTCGGCGCCGAGGGAGCTCGGCAGCGAGAGCCAGCCCCCCAGGGCCACCTCCCCCGCCCGCCAGCGCGCCTTCACACTGTTCTCACGCACCGCTCTTGTGCTCCTTCTCACCAGTCACGAGTCACCATCCACTAGTCACTACTGGTTCGTCATGATGATCGTGCCCGAGGCCATGAACATGCCGCCCACGCCGTGGCACACGCTGATCCTCGCGTCGGGCACCTGCGCCGGAGCCGTCCCCCGCATCTGGCGGACGCTCTCTTGCAGGGCGTACATCCCGTACATGCCCGAGTGCATGTAGCTCAGGCCGCCGCCGTTCGTGTTGACCGGCAGGGGCCCGCCCGGGGCCGTGTTGCGCGCCTCGATGTAGGCGCCCGCCTCGCCCCGCCCCACGAACCCGAGGTCCTCGAGCCCGTAGATCGGGAGGTGCGCGAAGGCGTCGTAGATCATCACGTGGTCCACGTCGTCGTGCGTGATGCCGGCCTCGGCGAACGCCTTCGATCCCGCCACCCGGAACGCCCGCGAGGTCGTCATGTCCTCCATCTGGCTGATCATCGGCGTCTCGACGCTCTCGCCCGTTCCGAGGATGTAGACCGGGTTCGTCGGGAAGTCCCGCGCCCGCTCCTTCGAGACCAGGATCAGCGCCCCGCCGCCGTCCGTCACCAGGCAGCACTGCAGCAGCCGGAACGGGTAGGCGATCATCCGCGAGTTGAGCACGTCGTCGACCGTGATCGGGTCCTTGAACGTCGAGCGCGGGTTGAGCGCCGCCCACTCGCGCTGCACCACCGAGACGGAGGCGAGCTGCTCGTGCGTCATGCCCGTCTCCTTCATGTAGCGCAGCACGCCCAGGGTGAACATCGAGGGCGGCCCGCTCAGGCCGTAGGGCGCCTCGTACTGCCCCGCGAGCGAGGCGGGCGACCCCCCGAAGCGGTCCATGCCCACGCGCGAACGCCCGCTCTCGCCGTGCGTCACGAGGGCCACGTCGCAGAGCCCCTCGTTGATGGCGGCGGCGGCGTGCCGCACGTGCAGCATGAACGAGCAGCCGCCGACGGCCGTGCCGTCCACCCACGTAGGCGTGATGCCGAGGTAATGCGCGATGCCCGCGGGAGCCTCGCCCGCGGTTGCCACGCCGTCGATGTCGCTTGGTTTCAGGCCGCAGTCCTCCATCGCGTTCAGGGCGGCGTCGGCGTGCAGCTGGATCTTCGAGAGGCCGGGAACGCGCCCGAGCTCGGTCGTCTCGGCGGCTCCGACAATGGCTACGGAACGGGGCTCCATGGCTAACCTCCCGCCGGCCGGAACTTCGGCAGCGAAATCTCGTCGGTGATCGGCGTGAACGCGACTTCGACGGGCATGTCGAGCACGAGCGCCTCGGGCGTCTGCTCGCAGTCGATGATGTTCGTCATCATCCGCGGTCCCTCGTCGAGCTCGACGATGGCGATCGCGTGCGGCTCCGGACCGAACCCCGGCGGAGGCCGGTGGTTGATCACGTAGCTGTAGAGCTTGCCCTTCCCGCTCGCCGTGAAGTTCGAGACCGAGCGCGAGCCGCAGCCCGGACAGAACGACCGCGCCGGGAAGATCACGTCGTCGCAGCCGTCGTCGTCGCAGCGCTGCAGCCGAAGCTCGCCTCGCTTCGCCCCGTCCCAGAAGTCCTGGGTTTCGGGTGTGGGTACGGGCACGGGGCCCT
>DAOUID010000400.1:0-2497 GCA_034428315.1 Dehalococcoidia bacterium | reverse complement strand
TTCCTCGCGCGGGCGCTCATCGGCGACCCCGACCTGCTGCTGCTCGACGAGCCCACAAGCGGCGTCGACATCAAGACGCGGCACGAGATCATGCACCTGCTGGGCGAACTGAACCGGGGCGGGACGAGCATCCTGATGACGACCCACGACCTCAACGCGGTGGCGACGCACCTGCCGCGGCTGGTCTGCGTGGGAGAAGGGGCGATCGTCGCGGACGGCGCGCCTGAGGACGTGCTCACGCCCGAGGTCCTGCGGCGGACGTACGGGGCGGACATGCTCGTGCTGAAGCGGGGCGACGCCATCTACGTGGTGGAGCACCTCGACGAGGCGATGGCCGGCGCCGAGGCGATGCCCGACGGGGCCTTGCCCGGCGCCACTCCCCCGGGCGGCTAGCGTGGGGGGTCTGGTGGAGCCGTTCGAGTTCGAGTTCTTCGTGCGGGGCATGGTGGCCGCGACGCTTGTGGGCGTGCTCTGTGCGGCAGTCGGTGTGTATGTCGTGCTGCGGACCCTCGCCTACATCGGGCACGGGCTCGCACACAGCATCTTCGGCGGGGCGGTGGTGTCGTTCGTCTCGGGGATCAGCTTCTACATCGGCGCGACGATCTGGGGCGTGTTCACGGTCCTGCTGATCAACGGGGCGGCTCGACGGCGCCAGATCGGGGGCGACGCGGCGGTCGGGATCATCACGACCTGCGCATTCGCGCTGGGGGTGGCGCTGATCAGCCGGCACGGGAAGTTCACGCGGGACTTCGACGCGGCCCTGTTCGGGGAGATCCTGGGGATCACGAGCGGCGACCTGTACGTGATCGCGGGGGTGCTGGTGCTGGCGGCGGCCGTCATCTTCGCCTGGTGGAAGCAGCTGCTGTTCACGACGTTCGACTCCGACGTGGCGAGCACGTACGGGGTCCCGGTGCCGTGGGTGGAGGCGCTGTTCTCGCTGGTGCTGGCGGCTACCGTGATCGCGTCGCTGCAGGTGCTGGGGGCGACGCTGATCGCGGCGGCGCTCGTCATCCCCCCGGTGACGGCGCGCCTGCTGACGGACTCGTTCACGCGAATGTTCGCGCTGGCGGCGGCGCTGGGCGGGGCGAGCGGGCTGGTGGGGGTGTACATCTCCTGGTTCGTCAACGTCTCGTCGGGAGCGACGGTGGTGTTGCTGCAGGGGGCGCTCTTCGTGGTGGCGCTGGCGTGGGCGGTGGCGCGGTCGCGATGGCCGGGGACACGGAGCGGGGAGCGGCTGGCGGCGATCGAGGGCGCCACGTTGGACTGAGGGCCCAGGTGGTCTGGGACATAAGCCCCGGAGCGCCTTCAGGTGCGCCCAGGATGACGTAAGGGGCGGCAGCGGAAGCCGGATGCGGGCTTAGAGTTTCTTCGCATCGAACCCGTCCGGAGAGCCCCAAAGGCGACCCTCGAAGGCGTACGATGGCGCGCACGGAAATGTTCACGCACCTACACACGCACACCGAATTTTCGCTGCTCGATGGCATGTCGCGCATCCCGCAGCTCCTGGACCGCGCGCAGGAGCTGGGGATGGACGCGATCGCGATGACGGACCACGGTGCGCTCTACGGTGCGGTCGATTTCTACAGGGAGGCGCGGGAGCGCGGGATCAAGCCGATCATCGGGTTGGAGGCGTACGTGGCGCCGGCGTCGCGCCACAGCCGCACGCGCGAGCGCCAGCCCTACCACCTGACGATGCTGGCGCGGGACCTGACGGGCTACCGCAACCTGCTGCAGCTCGTGACGAAGTCGAACCTGGAGGGGTTCTACTACAAGCCCCGGATCGACCGGGAGCTGCTGGAGGAGCACAGCGCGGGCATCACGGTGCTGAGCGGATGCCCTTCGGGAGAGTTCTTCGAGCGGCTCTCGGAAGGCGACCGAGATGGGGCGGCGGAGGTCGCGCGCTGGTTCCGGGAGGTGTTCGACGGGCACTACGCGCTGGAGGTGCAGGAGCACGGGGTGGAGCGGTTCAGCCGCGTGAACCCCGAGATCCTGTCGCTGGGGCGCGAGCTCGACATCCCCGTCGTGGCCACGAACGACGGGCACTTCACGCACGAGGCGGAGGGGGAGGCGCACGACGTGCTCCTCTGCATCGGGACGAACGCCACGGTGGACGAGGAGGACCGATTCCGAATCGAGGGCGAGGGGTACTACCTGCGCAGCGACGCGGAGATGCGCGCGGTGTTCCCGGAGACGCCCGAAGTCGTCGACGCGACGGCGCGGATCGCGGCCGAGTGCGACCTCGAACTCTCGTTCGACCGCGCTCTCCTGCCGGAACCCGATACGCCGGACGGGGTCACGAACGACGCCTACCTACGCCAGCTGTGCCGGGAGGGGCTGACGGCGCGCATGGGAACGCTCACGCCGCAGCTGGAGGAACGGCTCGACTACGAGCTGGACGTGCTGCGGGACACGGGCTTCACCGACTACTTCTTCGTGGTCAAGGAGATCTCGGATTTCGCGCGGCGGGAGCGCATCCCGATGGGGATGCGGGGATCGG
>DAOUID010000399.1:0-2478 GCA_034428315.1 Dehalococcoidia bacterium | reverse complement strand
ATGGAGTCGATGCCGGCGGCCTTCAGCTCGCGGAAGCGCTCGACGGCGTTGGCGACCTCGGCATCGCGGTCCCACAGTTCGGGCCACGCCTCGAAGACTCCGGGCGAGCGGATGAAGACGTGCTCGTGCATGAGGGTGGCGCCGAGTTCGGTGTGGTCGATGGCGCCGGCGGCGGTGGGGATGGTGACCATGCCTACCTCCGTGACCGAATCGCTGGCGGGCGGCAGTATACGGGCCGGGGGAGGGCCATGGACCCTGCGATGGCGGAGCTGGTGGCGGCCGGCCAGATCCCGTACTGGTCGCTGCTCGGAATCGAGCTCGTGGAGGCGGAGCGGGGGCACGTCACGCTGCGGCTGCCGATGAGGCAGGAGCTGGCCACGCGCCGCCCGGACGTGATGCACGGCGGCGCCATCGCGTCGCTGGTCGATGCCGCTGCGGGCTCGGCGGTGGCGACGCTGCGGGATCCGGAGGACGAGACCTGGGCGGGCCACGCGACGACGGACCTGAACGTGTCGTACCTGCGGGCGGTGCGCGGAGAGGCGCGGGCGGAGGGGCGGGTGCTGCGGGCGGGCCGGACGACGGTGTTCGTGGCGGTCGAAGTGCGCGACGAGTCGGGGGAGCTGGCGGCGGCGGGGCGCGTCACCTACGCGATCGCCCGGCGATCCTGAGCACGGCTCCTGAGCACAGCGCCTGAGCACAGCGCCTTGGGCGCCTGCTATCGTGAGGGCGCGACCCCGGAACGGGGCGAGGAGTGGCCGGTGGGCGCCAGGGATTTCCAGAACCTGACGGAGATGGCGGAGCTCGACGACTGGTTCGAGCGGTCGCGGGAGAAGGACGTCGTCCTCTTCCTGCACGACTACTGGTGTCCCATCTCCAGCCGCGCCTACGACGAGATGTCGCTTGTCGAGGGCGAAATCGCCCTCATCGACGTGTCCGAGGGGCGCGAGCTGACACGCTCGGTCGAGGCGCGTACAGGCGTGAAGCACGAGTCGCCGCAGGTGCTGATCCTGCGGGACGCACGGGCGCGCTGGGCGGCCTCGCACGGGAGCATCACGCAGCAGGCCGTGGGCGAGGCGATCGCCATTCCCTGATGACCAGCGGGGGCGGTGAGTTCAGCGCGACTCCCGGAGGCTCTCGCTGCTGCGGTCGAGCGCTTCGAGGACGGCGCGGATATCGGCCTGCAGCTTCTCGATGACGGACACGGCGTAGTGATCGGCGTCCTGGAGCTGGCTGGCGGCAGCCTGGGCGGCCTCGCTCAGGTGAGCGGCGGCGGTGGCGTCGGCATCGGCGATGGTCTGTCGGGCGCGCGCCTCGCTGTCGATGATGATCTCCTGGCTGCGCTTCTCCGCTTCCTGCACGACCGACGTCGCGCTCACGAGCCGCGCACGCTCCCGCTCCGCCTCTTCGATCAGGGCCTGGCCGTGCTCCTTGGCGTCGCGCAGGAGCTGCTCGCGCTGCTCGAGCACCTGGGCGGCCTGGCGAACGTTGTCGGGAACGGCGAGGCGGAGCCGATCGACGAGGTCGAGGATGGCGCGGCGCTCGATCACGAGATTGCCTCCCACGGGAAGGCGGCGCGCCTGCACGACGAGGGACTCAAGGCTTGCGATCAGTTCGAGGAGTTCCACCGGGGGCCTCCCCCTGCGAGCTAGCGGTTGAGCCCGACCCGTTCGCGGATGGCGGACCGCACGTGGTCGGGAACGAGGCCGTCCACGTCGTAGCCGAGCTGGGAAACCTCCCGCACGCGGCTCGCGCTCACGTAGATGTACTCGTGGTTGGTCATCAGGTAGACGGACTCGATGGAGGGCGCCATCTTGCGGTTCATGAGGGCCATATCGAACTCGTACTCGAAGTCTCCGCCACCGCGGATGCCGCGGACGATGGCGACGGCGCCCCTGTTCTTGGCGAACTCGACGGTGAGGCCCTCGAGCATCTCCACCTCGACGTTGGGCAGCTCCTTGACCGCCTCGCGGAAGAGCTCGATTCGCTCCTCGCAGGTGAACATCGTGCTCTTTTCGCGCCCGCGGATCACCGCCACGATCACCTGATCGAAGAGGCCGGTCATGCGCTTGACGAGATCCAGGTGCCCGTTGGTCACGGGATCGAAGGCACCCGGGAAGATCGCGGTTCTCATGCACCCTCCAACGCCAGGAAGAACGCCACGGCGGTATCGCCGTAGACCCGCCGATCGGACAACGTGAGGCCGAGCGGGCGTTCGGGCGGATTGTATCGGCTCCGGTGCTCATAGACGACCAGACCGCCGGGCGCGAGGAGCGATGCGAGCGCGGCGAGCGTCGGCGAGCCCTGCTCGGAGTCGTAGGGAGGATCGGAGAAAACGAGGTCGAAAGGGCCGTCGAGGGAGTCCAGTGCGCCCGGCAGGGCGCCGCGGACGACCGAGCCCTGGTCCGCCAGTTTGGCGCGGGCGAGGCTCTGGACGATGGCGCGGGCGGCGGGGCGGTGGCTCTCGACGAAGACGGCGCG
>DAOUID010000398.1:0-1781 GCA_034428315.1 Dehalococcoidia bacterium | reverse complement strand
GCGACATTGAGCCGTCACCGTCCCAGAGGAAGATGCTGCCGGGGCGCAGGTACTCAAGCACGTTGCGAATCTTGGGGAGGACGGTTTTGGGCGTGCCCGTGATGATCGACTGCGCCTCGACGAGGCCCTGGTAGGTCTCCTCGACGTTCTTGTAGGACTCGGCGGAGTCGAGGGCGATGGGGCGGAGGTCGGGGTCGGCGGGGGTGGCGTGGCCGCGAGCCTCGGCGACCTGGCGGACGCCGCCGGTGGGGAGGAGGGCGCGGCGGTCAGTGAGGCCGGGGAGGTTCTGGAGGTGTCCCCTGGCGTCGCCGCGGCTGCCTTCCAGGAAGATGTTGCCGGGCCCAGTCAGGTACTTGCGCCCGACTTCCTCGGCAAGCTCCTCGGTCTCGTCGACGTGGACCTTGAAGAGGTAGCCGCGGTGCTGGGGGCCGGCCTCGTAGCCCACCTCGGCGGCGCACTCGTTGTAGTACTCGAAGGACATGCGCGTGGGTTCGAGGCGCGTGGCCAGCATGACGTAGGGGTAACGGCGCTGGGCCGCCCACTGCACCGTCCGGCGGCTGACGGCGCCGGGGATCATGATGAGGGGATGGGGTGACTGGTAGGGACGGCTCCAGGGGTTCACGTAGCGGAAGTTGTAGTGCTCTCCCTCCCAGCGGAAGGGCCCCGGGCGGGTCCAGGCAGCCACGATGAGATCGTGCGCCTCCTGGAAGCGCTCCCAGTTATACGGCGGGTTGGCGTCGTGGGAGATGCTCTCGCGCCCGGTGCCGCGCACCCAGCCGGTCACCAGCCGGCCCTGCGAGATCGTGTCGATCATGGCCAGCTCCTCGGCCAGCCAGAGGGGGTCGTCCCAGATGGGCAGGATGTTGCCGATGAGGACGATCTTCGCGCGGTTGGTGATGCGGGCGAGGATCGAGGCCTCCACGTTGCAGGCGCTGCCCATGCAGAAGGGGGTGCTGTGGTGCTCGTTGAGGGCGAGGGCGTCGAAGCCCACCTCCTCGGCGTAGAGCTTCTCGTCGAGGTAGCGGTTGTAGAGGTCGGCGCCGAGGACGGGGTCGTACTCGTCGTTGCTGGCGTCGAGGTCGACGAGACGGCGGCCGGTGGTTCCCCACCAGCTTGCGCCGGGGTCCTGGTAAGGACGTTCGGTGAAGTACCCGATGAGCATGCGGGGAATCGTACCCCGCGCTCAGGCGCGCGTGTGGTAGGCGCGCTCGAACTTGTACCAGCCGGAGCCAACGATTGAGAGCGCCCCCTCGCCGGAGAGGCGGCCGGGGTAGGCGTCCGGGTCGGAGATCCAGGCCTGCAGGTTGGCGTTCGCCTCCTCCCAGGAGTCCGCTTCGAGCTCGTAGATGGTGAGGAAGCGGGAGACAACGGGGAAGTCGTCGTGAGGATGGGCGAGCTCGTAGACCGTGCCGGAGAGGAAGCCGGGGCAATTCGCGATGTCCTCGATGTGGTTGCCCAGGTAGCGTTCGCGGAACAGCTCCTCGGCTTCGGGGGTGGGGGGCTCGACCAGCCCGACCAGGATCATCTTCGCCATGCGAAACCTCCTTGGGACCGGCGGAGGATAGCGGGCCGGCGGCTCGCTTGCCGCGCACGAGGGGCGGCAGGGACAATGCGGGCGGTGCCGACGCCTGAAGAGCAGCCACTGGTCCTGCGAGGGGGAGCGTTCTTCGAGAGCGAGTCCCGCACCTTCGTGCGCGGCGACGTGCTCTGCATCGACGGGCGCATCGCGGGGCTGGGGGAGACGGAGGCGCCGGACGGGGCGGAAGCGCTCGACTGCACGG
>DAOUID010000397.1:0-8207 GCA_034428315.1 Dehalococcoidia bacterium | reverse complement strand
GCTCGGCGGCCTCGGCGGTGTGCTGGGCGCCGTGCATGATGACGTGGGTGATGCCCGCTCGCAGCGTTCCGCGATCACGCGCGTGCGTGTCCCGCACGATGGGCCGGCCGAGGTCGGCGGCTTCGAGGCCCGCGAGGAAGACCCGAAATTCGGCCTGAAGACCAATCCAGCCCGTGGCCACGCCGGCGACGCTCTCGGGCCGGAAGCTGCCGTACCGTTCGCGCCTCTGGAAGCGTCTGAGCCAGTTGCCCTCGGCGGACACGATGTGGGCAAGGGTGTCGCGCAGGCTGAGGCCGTCGGGGCGGCTCGCCCTGGCAGCATCCTCGGGCGACACCTCCCGGGCACGGGCGAGGAGGCGGTCCATGGCCCAGGCGTGGTGGTCGTAGAGCTCGCGCAGACCGGCGGGGTCCATGGGCGGCATTGTAGAAGCGCGCGGCGGGGAGCGGATGAGCGGGGCCCGACGTCAGGCGCGGGAGAGCATCGCTTCGCGGTGTTCGAGGAAGTCGATGTAGTCCAGCTCGCCGGGGGAACGGCCGAAGTCCGATAAGAGGACGGCCGCCTCGGCGCGGTGCTGGGCGGCGTGCAGGAGCACGTGCATGATTCCCGCCGCCAGCGTCTCGCGTCCGCCCCCAATGGGCTGGCGCAGCTCGAGCATGCGGCCCAGGTTGTCGTTCTCGAGGCTGGCGAGGAACTCCCGTGTCTCCGCCTGGAGGGCCATCCAGTGGGCGGCGACCTCCTCGATGCTCTCCGGCCAGTCGAAGTGCGGGCGTTCCTGACCACGCCAGTTGGAGAGCCAGTAGCGCTCCGCCGTGATGATGTGGGTGAGCGTGTCCTCGAGGCTGGCGACGCCCTTCCAGGGCATCGCCTCGGCCTGCTCCTGCGTGACCTCCGCCGCGTGCGCCAGCAGCGCTCCCATCGACCAGGCGTGGTGGTCGTACAGCTCGCGAAGACCGCTTGGCGTTACCACGGGCGGAATGTTACCCGTTCGCCGGGGAAGGCTGCGTAAGCCGTGCCGGGGGCGCCGGGGGCCGGTATCCTGCGCCGGCACTGCCTGGTTGCGGAAGGAGCGTCGAATGCCGTCCGAGAAGATTCCCCTTGGGTTTGCCCTCCCACAGGTTTCCCTGAACGAACCGGTCGATCTGGAGCCGATCGGGCGGGTTGCGCGGCGGGCGGAGGAGCTCGGGTTCCAGAGCCTGTGGACGCTCGACCAGGTGCTGGGCGGGAGCCGCAACCTCGAGCCGGTGAGCCTGCTCTCGTACGTGGCGGCGATGACGTCGCGGGTGCGCCTGGGGACGGCGGTGTTCGTGCTGCCGCAGCACAACCCGGTGCAACTGGCGAAGGAGCTAGCGACGCTCGACGTGCTCAGCGGGGGGCGGGTGGACGCGGGGTTCGGCATCGGGAACGAGAACGCGCCCCACGACGCGGCCTTCGGCATCCCGGCGGGGCGGCGGGTGAAACGCCTGAGGGAGTCGCTGGCGGTGATGCGCGCGCTCTGGTCGGAGCGGAAGGCGTCGTACGACGGGGAGTTCTTCCAGTTGAAGGACATCCGCATGGAGCCGAAGCCGGTCCAGCGACCGGGTCCGCCGGTGTGGTTCGGGGGGCGCGTCGAGCCGGCGTTGCGGCGGGCGGTGCGGCTGGGGGATGCGTGGATGGGGCCGGGGTCGTCCAGCATCGACGAGTTCCGGGAGCACGCCGGCATCCTGCGGCAGGC
The DNA here is from genome assembly GCA_034428315.1 of Dehalococcoidia bacterium. GTDB lineage: Bacteria > Chloroflexota > Dehalococcoidia > Tepidiformales > Tepidiformaceae > UBA2991. The sequence goes on along the minus strand of DAOUID010000397.1, from coordinate 6,496 downwards.
GCTCGAGGACCAGGACCGCGACCCGGCGACGTTCACGATCTCGAAGCGGCTCTACCTCGCCATCGACGACAACCGCGAACGGGCGGAGGGGCGGCTGCGGGAGTGGTTCGCGCACGTCTACGGCAGCGCGGACCTCGCGAATGCGGTGGCGGTGTGGGGTCCCGAGTCGTACGTCCGGGAGCGGATCGAGGAGGTCATCGACCTCGGGGCCGAGCACATGCTCCTCCACCCGGTGTTCGACTTCGACGAGCACCTGGAGGCGCTCGCTTCGCTCGCTTGAGGAGAGCGCCCCGCTGCCGCGGGGTGAGGAGAGGCGCTTTGCTGGGTTCCACCTCTAGACTATTGCCACTGGCAACTGTATAGTCGCAGACGCGCACCCTGCCTCGTATAGTCGCAGGAAACGGAGCCTACGGAGGTCAATATGGCGCTTGCCCCGTCTGGAGCCTCCGAGTCGCCGAATGATCCTCCCGCCGTTGACCCCCGCAACAACCTCAATGACTTGACCGCCTCCCAGTGGGTCAGTGAGACCACCTCGGTCTGGGTACAGCGTGGCTTGGGTTCAGGTCACCCAGAGGCGGCCATCGAGCGCCAGCACCCAGCCCCATTCTCGTTCACCGATGTTGCCCGCCTCATCAGACTGTTCACCAAGCCAGGCGCCACAGTCCTCGATCCCTTTGTTGGTGTCGGTTCCACGTTGAAAGCCTGTGCCCTTGAGGGACGTCACGGCATCGGTATCGAGCTCAACCCCAAGTATGTGGACCTCACGCGCCTCCGCCTCTCCCACGAAGTGCCGATGGATGCTCCCGGGCGGACGATGCAAGATATCCTGTGTGGCGACGCTCGCGACCTCCTCCCCACCCTTCCAGCAGACTCGGTAGACTTTCTTGTCACCAGCCCCCCCTACTGGCAAATCCTCCGCAAAGCCGACCACAAGGTCCGGCAAGAGCGGCACGCACACGACCTCGACGCGAATTACGGTGACGACTCCAGAGACTTGGGCAACATCGCCGATTACCCCACATTCCTCGCGGAACTCACTAACCTATTTGCTCTCTGCACAGTTCCACTGAAGGTCAAGAAGTATCTCGCCGTCATCGTGAGTGACTTTCGGCACAAGTCGGACTTCATCATGTTTCACGCCGATCTAGCTCGGGCTCTAGAGCCCTACTCTCTGGAGCTACGCGGTATCAAGGTTCTTTACCAAAAGAACAAAAGAGTTTTCCCCTATGGATACCCTTACGCATATGTGCCAAACATTCACCATCAGTACATACTGATCCTTCAGAACATGCAGGGCATTCGGTGAATTGGGAGACCTACCTCGACACTATTACCAACGAAGATTGCATTTTGGCAATGGAGAATATTCCTGACGCTAGTGTCGACTTGATCATAGCCGACCCACCCTACAATCTCGATAAAGATTTCGGGAACTGGGTTGAGCGTGACCACCGCGACGAGTGGCTCCCTTGGTCAAAGACTTGGTTGAATGAGTGCGTACGGCTCCTCCGAGAAGGCGGAAGCATCTTCGTTTACGGAATCCACGAGCATCTCTGCTGGTTACAATGCCACCTGGTTGACATTGGGATGTCGTATCGCCGACAGATTATCTGGAACTATGAGAATGGATTCTCCCGCTATAAAAGCACTCTGGCTGCGCACTACGAACCCATCCTTTGGTTTTCCAAAGGGGATGGCTACACCTACCATGAGATAAGGGAACCCTACCGGAGCCAGGAGAGGCTTCGTCATCGGGTCATCAAGAACGGCCGGGTCTGGAAGCCGCACCCGGATGGTCGCCTTGCCGGTGATGTGTGGCGCATACCAACGCTTGCGGGAAGGCGGTTTCGAGACGAGAAGCTCCCACACCCCACCCAGAAGCCGATGGCCCTGTCGCGTCGCATCGTCGAGCACTTCTCGAATTCGGGAGACCTAGTCCTAGTGCCGTTTGCGGGAAGCGGGACAGAGTGTGCCGCAGCGGCAGCCACCGGGCGTCACTACATTGGGTTTGAGATCAACCCAGACTACGTGGCAATGGCTCTTGACCGCATTCAGGTGCAACCCGAGGAGCTCCCCCTCAGTTAGGAATCCCCAAGGATTGCCTGGAAGAGTTCTGCGTTCGCGACAAAGTAGTCACTGCCGTCGATCCAAGATGCAACTATCCCTTCTTGATCGAGGACCCCAAGGATCTTGGGATCGTGGCAGGGCCGTTGGTAGCCCACCAGTCGGTGTACGGCGATGTGTGTAGGGGCGCTACGTGAGACGTCGTAGTAGTAGAAGGCCAGCTGCCCGATGGCCGTTATGGTTTGCCCGCGAGCGTTGCGCTCTGTAATGGACTTCACCTCTATCAGCAGCCACATGTCGCGGCGCTTCGCCAAGATGTCGTAGTTGCTCTCCAGAGTCTCGAATTTCGCAGTACGCAGCCACTTCGCGATGGCTTGCAAGGCCTTCTCATGCGACGCACTGGCCCTCTCTAGTCGCTGCCTCCTCAGAAGGGCAGCTTCAGCGGCGTCGTCTGGGTCGACCGGAGCGGGAGCCCAAGCTCGCGGTTGGCCCTCGGTGATTGGTCGCGGCTGAACCTGAGATGACCCTGCATATTGATTGGGTTTGGAGGGAGCGGCTGACTGACCCAGCGTTTCGAGCCCCAAGGGCTCAACTCGGGCTGCCCCCTGCTCCCGCACGATCAGACCACACTGCTCAAGCAATCCGGGCAAGACTTTTGCGTTATTCCGGAGTTCGGACACCGTGGTCCCACATTCCGAAGCTAAGTCCGACACCACATCCGACTGCCATGTCTCTGCAAGAGCCCGGAGGCGAGATATCTCTTGCTCAGATTCCGAGGCTGCAGCGAACGCTAACGCTAGGCTTTGGGACGGAAGTGGACCTGCCCCAAGCATCTTTAGCGCTACCCAAGCGGGTCGCATGTCGACGCCATCAGACTGGTAGTGAAGGCCCAGCACCGCCTCGCGCCAAGCAGCAATCTCACGGGCTCCGAGGGTGGATCCCTCCTGCGAAGCGACGGCCTTGGCAGCCGCCGTGAGAGCAAGGCCGCCATCGGGCGTACGCTCCAACATCTCGAGCAGCAAGAGCATCTGAGGCAGCGCCCGCCCCGTGGTGATAGGTCCCTGCTTGCTCGCGGGTAAGATCCTAACCTCCTCGACTGGCCTGCTGACACGAATGACACCTGCGTCCAATAGCGCGTAGCCGTAGCGCTCATCATCAGCCACCTCAGCCGGAGCGAGTGACTCGGCCACCTGCAGTGCACGCCTCAGCTTCCTGAGGTCGTTCATCTGGTTCGGGAACTTAGTCCAAGGCATCGTAGCCTAGGCGCGGACGGCGGGGATGATGTCGTGCGCGAGGGTGTCGAGGCCGTCGAGGACGGCCTGCAAGCCGCCGCCGGGGCGGCCGAAGCGGCGGGCGGAGGCGATGATGTGGGTCAGGCCCGCTTCCTCGAACTCGAGCAGCTCTTCGACGACCTGCTCGACCGTGCCGGTCACGCTCTGTGCGCGCTCGTGGTCGGCGAGGGTGGCGCGATGGTCGGGGTCGTCGGTCAGGTTGATGCCGTGGAGCATGGCGATGGGCATGTCCTCGCCGTCGCGGTCGTGGGCCTCGCAACGCTGCAGGAGGCGGGCGCGGTGCTCGGCGAGCTGTTGGGGACGGAGGCTGATGCCGAGCCAGCCGTCGCAGAGGGCGGCGGTGCGCTCGAGGGCGGCGTTGGTGTTGCCGCCGACGAGGAGGGGCGGGTGGGGATCCTGGTACGGCTTCGGGGTGACGCTGACCTGGTTGAAGCGGTAGTAATCGCCGTCGAAGGAGGCGGGGTCGTTGGCCCAGACCTCCTTGAAGACCTCGATCTGCTCGTTGACGAGGGCGCCGCGGTGGTGGAAGGAGTCGAGCTGGAGATTCTCGAATTCGTCCTTCATCCAGCCGACGCCGATGCCGAACTGGACGCGGCCGCGGGAGAGCTGGTCGATGGTGGCGACGATCTTGGCGGTGTGAACGGGGTGGCGGTAGGGCAGGATGATGACGCAGCTGCCGAGCTGGACGGTGGAGGTGCGGGCGGCGGCGTAGGTCATGATGGAGAAGGCATCCCACCAGGGGCCCTGGCCGGCGGCCCACTCGCCGGTGAGGTTGTAGGGGTACTTCGCGCCGATGCTGTAGGGGAGGAGGATGTGGTCGATGACCCAGATGGAGTCGAGGCCGACCTCCTCGGCCTTGTCGCAAACGGCATCGATCGCGTCGGTGCTCGCAAGGGAGCCGATCATGGGGAGGACGACGCCGAACTTCATTTCAGCTCGCTCCGCTCGGTCGCTCTACTGCTTCGCGCTCGCTCCATGGGCGTAAGGATACGTTAGAGGTCGAGGTGGAGCCGGATGGCGTCGTCGATGTCGCCCATGACGTCGGGAGGGACGTGGCCGATGGTCGCGCCAATGCGTGTGATGGAAATCGCACGAATCTGGTCGGCCTGCGCCAGTGACACTTCGAGGAGCCCCGTCGGCTCGGGGGGAAGGAGCACCTGCCAGGGGTAGACGCGATCAGTCCGGGTTGTGACGGGAACCACGGTTACCAGGCCACGTCCAAGCGCGGTAATTGGGCGATTGGTCCGATCTGAACTGACGATCACGACCGGACGGCGCTTCGAGGCTTCAGGCCGACGGACGGGATCAAGAGTGGCCCAGACAACGTCACCGCGCTGCATCAGGCTCGTCATCAAGCCCATCGGCCAACGTCACGTCCCAGACCGCATCTTCCTCTTCGTCCCACGCGGCCCAGTACTCGGCGTACAGGCGCTCCAGCTCGGCATGGCGCAGAAGCTCAACGGCCTTGCGGACAACCGCCGACCGGGATGACTCGCCACGCTCGGCAACCTGCCGGTCGATGAACTCGATGTCCTTGTCGGGCAGGCTGATACTCAGCTTCATACCCAAGATGCTACTAGGGGTAGCACGAAGTGTCCATACCAGCTATGCCCCCGAGCAGCCGGCACGCTGAGCAGGGCGGTGCTGCACCTTACGTCCTGTCACAGGAGCGCTACCATGGAAGCATGCGGCTGGTGACGCGGCGACAGGCGGTGTTCGTGGGGCTGGTGCTGGCCATCGGGGCAGCGGTGATCGTGGTGGGCCTGCACGCGCACTCCCACTCGCACGGGGAGCTGCGCGTCATCGACGCGGAGGGGAACGTGCAGGTGGTGGGGGCGTGGCGGCTGGGGTCGGGGGAGGGCGGCGAGCTGCCGGCGGTGGCGAGCGGGGACCTGCGCTTCGAGCTGTCGAACGCGGACGGGGTGCGGCACAGCTTCATCGTGGTGCGGACGGACCTGGAAGGGGAGGAGCTGCCGGTCTCGAAGGGGCGCGTCGACCTTGAGCGGGCGGGGGAGCTGGTGGGGACGGTGGAGACGGTCCTGCCGGGCGGGTCGGAGGGGCGGACGTTCAGCCTGCCCCCGGGGCGGTACGTGCTGTACTGCGACATCGCGGGGCATTACGAGGGCGGGATGTACTACACCCTTCGGGTGGAGGAGAGCGGGGCGCTCACGCGCCCCTGAGTGGAGCGCTCGCTACGCTCGCTGAGGAGAGCGGCGGACTGGCGTCCGCCTGAGGAAAGCGCTCACTACGTTCGCTGAGTGTCACTCTTCTACAATCGGTGCATGGCTCCGAGTCGTGAGGCGCTGATTGCGGCGTTCGCCGAGGCCGGACACGAGCTGTGGCTGGCCGGCGGGCTGGTGCGCGACGAACTGCGGGGCGTCGCTCCGGGCGGGGACGCCGACTTCGCAACGAGCGCGCTGCCCGACGAGTGCGAGCGCATCGCGAAGGGGCTGGGGGCGACGGTGGCGACAATCGGGCAGCGGTTCGGGACGACGGGCGTGCTGCTCGACGAGGGACTGGCCGAGATCACGACGTTCCGGGGCGACAGCTATACCGCCGGGAGCCGCTGGCCGGACGTGACCTTCGGGAGCTCGATCGACGAGGACCTGGCGCGGCGCGACTTCACGGTGAACGCGATCGCGAGGAATACGAGCACGGAGGAACTGCGCGACCCGTTCGGGGGGCGGGAGGACATCGAGCGGAAGCTGCTGCGGGCGCCGGGCGACCCGCGCACGCGCTTCGCCGAGGATCCGCTGCGCATCCTGCGGGGCGTGCGCTTCGTGAGCCAGCTCGGGTTCTCGATCGAGGAGGAGACGAAGGCGGCGATGGGGGAGTCGGTGGAGCTGCTGGGGACGCTCTCGCAGGAGCGCGTGACGGCGGAGATCGAGCGGCTGCTGCGGGGGAAGCACCCGAAGGCCGGGCTGAACGCGCTACACGAGATCGGGGCCCTTCCCCATGTGCTCCCGGAGCTGGGGGCGATGCCGGGCTGCGAGCAGAACCGCTTCCACCAGTTCGACGTGTGGGGGCACACCACGGCGACGGTGGAGGCGATCGCGGCGGACGAGGAGAGCGTGTCGCTGCGGCGCTGGGCGGCGCTCCTGCACGACCTGGGGAAGCCGGCGGTGCGGCATGTGAAGCAG
>DAOUID010000396.1:0-1665 GCA_034428315.1 Dehalococcoidia bacterium | reverse complement strand
TCGCGACGCACGAACTCCGCGAACTCACGCGCGAGCCGGTCGGCGTCGTCCGCGAGCGCATCCGCGATCGCGTTCCACGTCACTGCTTCGCTTGCGCCCCCATCGAAGGCGACCCGCAGCCGTGGCTCCTCGCCGCCCGGCCGCTCGACGGCCTCGCCCGGAGCCACCTCGATCTCGACGAGCGCCTCCCGGCCGTCCGCGAACGTGATCCCGAGGTCCGCGAGAGGCGTATCCGGGCCGGGCTGCACCGTGACGTCCGTCACCGCTCCCTCCGTCCCCGCCGCCTTCCCGAAGAGCGCGGCGAGGGCCTCGTTGCCCGTCGCCAGCAGGTAGGCGAGGCCGTTCGTGCAGTAGTCCTCGAAGGGTGAGGCTGCCCCCGGCCGGTAGGCCGAGAGCATCGTGAAGAGGTTCGCGCCGTCCACGCCCTCAGTATGGACTCCGCCCTCGCGCGGTCCAGTCAGGCGGCGCCGGCGAGCGCTCGCAGCACCCGCACGATCAGCGCCATCCAGTCGGTGCCCGCCTGCTCCCTCGCGATGCGCACCTGCTCCGGCCCCACCCTCACCCCCGCCACGCCGAGCGCCTCCATCGCGCGCTGGTGCGTGCGCGTCGAGCCCCCGCGCAGGCGCAGGTGGAAGCTCTCCGGGCTCGTCGAGATGCGCTCCACCCCCGCTTGCCGGCCCACCGCCTTCAGCAGCGCCACCCCCAGCAGGTTCTGCACGAGCGGCGGCGGCTCCCCGAAGCGGTCGCGCAGCTCTTCCTCCATGTCGGCCACATCCCGCGGGGAATCGAGCCCCGCCACCCGCTCGTAGATGGCGAGCCTCGTCTCCATGTCCGCGACATAACGCTCCGGGATCGAGGCGCTCACCGGGAGATCGATGCGCGGCGCCGGCGGCAGCGCCCGGCCGTCGACGCCGCCCCCGCCCTCCAGTCCGCCCCGCAGCGCCTCCACCGCCTCCCCCACGAGCTTCGAGAACAGGTCGAACCCCACCGCCGCAATGTGCCCGCTCTGCGCTGCCCCCAGCAGGTTCCCCGCCCCGCGGATCTCGAGGTCGCGCAAGGCGATCTGGAATCCCGACCCCAGCTCCGCCGCCTCGAAGATGGCTGCGAGCCGCTTCTGCGCCGCCTCCGACATCGCCCGGTTACGGTCGTAGAGGAAGTAGGCGAAGGCGCGGTTGGCCGAGCGCCCCACCCGTCCCCGCAGCTGGTAGAGCTGCGCCAGCCCGAACTGGTTCGCGTTGTTGATGATGATCGTGTTCACGTTCGGCAGGTCGAGCCCGCTTTCGATGATCGTTGTGCAGAGGAGCACGTCGTACTCCCCTGCCCCGAAGTCGACCATCACCCGCTCGAGCTGCTCCTCCGGCATCTGCCCGTGCCCGATCGCGATTTCCGCCTCCGGCACGAGCTCCCGCAGCCGCATCGCCATCCGCTCGATGTTCTGCACGCGGTTGTGCACGAAGTACACCTGCCCGCCCCGCTCCATCTCCCGCTGAATCGCCTCCCGCACGATCTCGTCGTCCCAGCCCGTCACGTATGTCCGGATGGGCAGCCGCTCCTCCGGCGGTGTCGCCACCATCGACGTGTCCCGGATGCCCGCCAGCGACATCTGCAGCGTCCGCGGGATCGGCGTCGCCGACATGGTCAGGGTGTCCACCTCGGCCCGCATCT
>DAOUID010000395.1:0-3465 GCA_034428315.1 Dehalococcoidia bacterium | reverse complement strand
CGCGGGTATCGCCCGCGAGGTTGCCGCCCACGGCCATGGAGGCGCCCACCTCGGAGACGACGGCGCCGAAGCCGGCCATGACGGCGGCGAGGAGGCCGAGACGAGCCTCCTTCGCGAGGAGCCAGAGGGTTCGCAGGCGTCCCGCACCGAGTACGGTCAGGAGGTCGGGGAGGCGGGCGGGGAGGGACTGGATGGAGGCGGCCGTGAAGGCGATGACGAGGGGTGTGGCGATGAGGAACTGGGCGATGATCATCGCCTGCTTCGTGTAGATGAGCTCGAAGCCGCCGAAGGGGCCACTGCGCACGAGCAGGAGCCAGATGATCAGGCCCGCCACGACCGGGGGCATGCCCATGCCCGTGCCGACTCCGGCGAGGATGAGGGTGCGGGCGGGGAAGCGGGCGCGTCCGAGCAGGTAGCCGACGGGAACGCCCACGACCATGGCGAGGGCGGTGGCGGAGCCGGAGACGAGGAGGGTGCGGCCGGCGATGGAGAAGAGATCGCCGTCACCTCTGCCGATGAGGCGAAACGCCTCGACGAGACCGTCCCAGATGGCCTCCATCAGCCGCCTCCGACGGGGGACTCCAGGGCGGGAGTGAAGAGCGAGCGCCCGAACTCCTCGGCGCGGAAGCGCCCGATCAGGGCCTGGGTCGCGGGTTCGAGGAGGAAGGAGGCGAAGGCCTCGGCCTGCTCGGCGGCCACGCCATCGTGGCGGTCGGGATTGACGACGTGGACGTGGTAGGGGTTGAGGAGGCTGCCATCGCCCTCGACGAGGACGGTCAGATCGAGAACGTCGCGGAGGGCGAGGTAGGTGGCGCGATCCGTGAGGGTGTAGGCGCGGCGTTCGGAGGCGATGGTGAGGGTCGCGCCCATGCCCTGGCCGGTCTCTTCACGGGGGAGAGCAGAGGGGTCAATCCCGGCCGTGCTCCAGAGGGCGATCTCCCGCTTGTGGGTGCCGGAGTCGTCGCCACGCGAGACGAAGCGGCCCTCGGCGGCAATGGCGGCGAGGGCGGCGGGGAGGTCGGAGGCAGAGGCGGCGCGGGCGGGGTCGTCGGGGGGGCCCACGATGACGAAATCGTTGGTCATGACGAGCCGGCTGGAGACGAGGTCGCCGCTCGCCACGTAAGGGGCCTCGGCCTCGGGAGCGTGCACGAGGACGGCATCGGCATTGCCCTCGCCGGCCATGCGGAGGGCGGCGCCGGTGCCGACGGCGATGACCTTCACGGTGATGCCGGTGCGCTCCTCGAAGCGGGGCACGAGCTCGTCGAGGAGGCCGCTGTCGTAGGTGGAGGTGGTGGTGGCGAGGATGAGGGTGCCGGGGTCGTCGTTGGACTCGCCGCAGGCGGCGGCGAAGACGAGGGCGACGAGCGCGGGGAGGACGAGCAGACGGCGGGCGAGGGGCACGGGCCGCTCCCGAGGGGATATGCTGGCCGCAGCATAGCGGGGCGGGAAGGGAGCGGCTAGCGGGGCGGGCCGCGGAGGATGCGCCGGCGAAGGGGCTCGGGGTCATCGGGGGAACCCCACATCTCCCACCAGGCATCGTCGAGCCACCAGGTCGCGCCTGCCTCCTCCCAGCGGGCGACCTCGGCCCCGTCCACGTCGGGGAGGCTACGCTCGATGACGATGTCGTATGGCTCGCCGCCCTCCCGCTCGCGCTCGACCCAATCGCGCATGGCGCGAAGGTCGTCGCGGGCCTCGTCGGGGGAGGCGTCGAACACCATCTCCCCGTCGGCGCCGAAGACGTTGGGGAGGAGGCCGTCGTAGCGGATGGCGCGACGCATCGACTTGCGGCGGGGCCACATGGCGGGGTCGCGGGGCCAGGCGCCGACGACCCAGATGGGGATTCGCGGCCGCTGGGCGGGCGTCGGCAGGAAGGTCAGCTCACGCACGTTGAAGTGGTCGCCCTCGAAGGCGAAGGGATCGCCGCTCCAGAGGCCCTCGAGGACGGCGAGGGCCTCGTCGAGCATGGAGGCACGGGTGCGGCGGTCGAACTCGTCGCCGCCGAACCAGGGGCCCTCGTCGGGCGGGGCGCCGAGCCCGACGGAGAGGGTGAAGCGCCCCCCGGAGAGGCGGTCGATGGTGGCGGCCTGGCGGGCGATGAGCCAGGGGCGGTGCCAGGCGAGGGGGGTGAGCATGGTGCCGAGCCTCACGCGCTCGGTGCGATCGGCGATGGCGGAGAGCAGCACCCAGGCGTCGGCGAGGACGGGCGGGGGGTCGTCGGGGTTGGCGGCGTAGGGGGTGTCCCAGAGGAAGACGCCGTCCCAGCCCGCCTGCTCGGCGTCGACGGCGAGCTGGATCAGGGTGACGGGGTCGCCGCCGTAGCCACCGTTGGGAAGGGTGACACCGAAGCGCATCGGGGGAGTGTAGCGGGTGGGGCTACGACCGATCGGTCGCTACCACCAGATCATTTCGTCGACGTCCTCGGGGAGGTCGTCCCAGTCGGTCGTCCAGAGGCCGGAGCTGAGGTACTTCCAGCCGCCGTCGGCGAGGAGGCAGACGATGTGCTGCTCGCCTTCGAGGCGTTCGGAGACCCTGAGGGCGGCGCGGATGACGGAGCCGCTGCTGACGCCGGCGAAGATGCCTTCCTTCTCCGCAAGGTCGCGGGTGAGGGCGAAGCTGGTCTGGCTGTCGACGACGATCTTCCCGTCGAGGACGGACTCGTCAAGGATCTCCGGGATGAAGCCCTCTTCGAGGGCGCGCAGGCCCTGGACGTTGTCGCCGGGGTGGGGAGCGGCGGCGATGACGCGGATGTCGGGGTTGCGCGCCTTGAGGCCGCGGCCGGTGCCGGTGAGCGTTCCGCCCGTGCCGAGGCCGGCGACGAAGGCGGTCGTCTCGGGCAGGTCGCGGAGGATCTCGACGGCGGTGCCGTGCTCATGGGCGGCGGGGTTGGCCTCGTTCCCGTACTGGTAGGGGAAGTGGTAGCGGCCGGGGTCGGCGGCGACGATCTCCTTGGCCTTGACGATGGCGCCGTTGGAGCCGAGCTCGCCGGGGGAGTAGATGATCTCGGCGCCGAGTGAGCGGAGCAGGAGCGAACGCTCCTCGCTCACGTTCTCGGGCATGACGCAGACGACGTGGTAGCCGCGCAGCTTCCCGATCAGGGCGAGCCCGATGCCGGTGTTGCCGGAGGTGGGCTCGAGGATGGTGTCGCCGGGCTTGAGCTCGCCGCGCGACTCGGCGGCCTCGATCATGGCTTTGGCGATGCGGTCCTTGACCGAGCCGGTGGGGTTCTGGCCCTCAAGCTTGGCGTAGATGTGAGCGTCGGGGCGGGGGGCAAAGGAGCGCAGCTCGACGAGGGGGGTATCGCCGATGAGGTCGAGGATGGAGCGGTAGAGAGCCACGGCGGGCGGGACTAGCCGCCGGCGAGGGCGGGGAGGATGTCGAGGACGTCGCCGTCGCTGAGGGCGGTGCCGGCGCCGCCCATGTAGCGGATGTCCTCGTCGTTGAGGTAGACGTTGACGAAGCGCTGGA
>DAOUID010000394.1:0-8177 GCA_034428315.1 Dehalococcoidia bacterium | reverse complement strand
ATGAGCGCCTCTCGCGGCGGCTCGCGTCGGGCGCCGTGATCGACCTCTCCGGCGGCGCTCCCCTCTCCCGCTACCGCCAGATCGGCGGCATGACCCGCGAGCGGCTGGAGGACTTCGGCTTCCACAACTTCCACACCCGCTTCCCGAACTACGCCGCTCAGGAGAACGAGTCCCTCCAGACCGCCTGGGAGAGCGCCCACCGCTTTGCCGATTCCCCCGAGGGCTGGATGCTCATCCTTGGAGAGAGCGGCTGTGGCAAGACCCACCTCGCCGCCGCCGTCGCCAACGCCGTCCTGCGCAACGGCAGCGACGCCTTCTTCGCCGTCGTCCCCGACCTCCTCGACCACCTCCGCGCCTCCTTCGCCCCCAACCGCGGCGACCCCGGGTACGACGAGCTGTTCGACGACATTCGCAACGCCGGCCTCCTCGTCCTCGACGACCTTGGCCCCCAGACCAGCTCCTCCTGGGCCATCGAGAAGCTCTTCCAGATCGCGAACTACCGCGCCGCCTCGCGCCTCCCCACCATCATCACCGCCGCCCTCTCGCTCGACGAGCTTCGCGAGGCCCACCCGCGAGTCGCCAGCCGCGCGCTCGACCCCAAGCTGAGCCAGCACGTGGCCATCCTCGCCCGCCCCTACAACCTCCCCTCCCGCGCAGGCGGACGCCGTCGCCGCTAGCCTCTCGGGCGCTCCAGCCCCCGCCGCTCCAGCCACGCCTCCAGCGCCCAGTGTGTCGTGTCGAAGGCGAGCTCGTCCCACGGGATCGCGTCGGGCGCGAACCACCCGATCTCGCTCGTCTCCGACCCCGCCGACCCCTCCCCCAGCGCGCGCGCCTCGTACACGATGACGACCACGCCCGCGTGCGTCCGCGTGTACACCCCCAGCAGCGAGAGATCATCGACCTCGAGGTTGGCCTCCTCCCGCGTCTCCCGCGCCGCCGCCTCCTCCGCGGTCTCCCCCACGTCCATGAACCCCCCCGGGAACACCCACGAGCCCAGGCGCGGCTCGATCGCGCGCCGTACCAGCAGCAGGCTGCCGTCCTCCCGCTGGGGAATCGTGCCCGCCACCGGGCGCGGGTTCAGGTAGTGCACGAACCCGCAGTCGTCGCAGACGAGCCGCGACATCGTGTCGCCCGACGGTACGCGCTCCGTCAGGCCGCGCCCGCACTGCATGCAGAAGCGGCCGGTGGCGTGCGGGTGGCTGGTCACGAGCCGCGCATCGTGGCCGGCGCGCGCTCCATCCCCAGCGACTCGGGCCCCTCGATCCACTCCTCGCCGTCCGCCCACACTTCCTTCTTCCACACGGGCACCTGCCGCTTGATCTCGTTCACGAGCCAGTGCCCCGCCTCGAACGTCGCCGCCCGATGCCCGGCGCTCACGGCCACCAGCAGGCTCGTCTCGCCGATCTCCAGCCTGCCCGTGCGGTGCAGCACCGCGCTGTCGGTCAGGTCGAAGCGCTCCACCGCCTCCTCCGCCAGCTCCCGCATCGTCTTCTCCGCCATCGAGGGGTAGGCGTCGTACACGAGGTGGTCGACCGACCGCCCCTTGTTGGTGTTGCGAACGATCCCCAGGAACACGTCGACCGCCCCGGCCTCGTCCCGCCGCACCGCCTCGATCGCTTCCTCAGGGTCCAGCCGCTCCGGCGTCACGCGGATCAGCATCGTCAGCCTCCCGATACCGGCGGAATCAATGCCAGCGTCGCGCCTGCCGGTACCGGCGCGTCGTCTTCGGCGTACTCTTCATCGACCGCGTACAGCAGCGTCTCCGTGAACTCGGAGATCTGTGGGTGCGCCGCCACCAGCCGGTCGCGCACGGACGCCACCGTGTCACCGGACACATGCGCCAGCGAGAGCTCGCGCGTCCCCACCGCATCGGCCAGCGAGGCGAAGAACAGCACCGTGATCGCCATCCCGCCGATTGTAGCGTGTAGCGCTCGCACTCCCCGACGGCGTTATCCTGCGCGCCCGTGGCCACCCTCCTCGCCCGCGCCCTCGACCTGCTCTACCCGCCGCGCTGCGTCGCCTGCGCCGCCTTCGGCCACAACCTCTGCGAGAGCTGCGCCGGTGAGCTTCTTCCCGCGAGCGGGCTCGGCAGGTGCGGTCGCTGCGGAGTCCGTCGCGACGACGAAGGCCGCTGCCCCGATTGCTCCGGCTGGCGCGACCTCGACGGCGCCCGCGCCGCCTTCGAGATGACGGGCGCCGCACGGCGCGTCGTGCACGGCCTCAAGTTCAGCAGCATCCGCGACCTCGCCGGCGACATGGCCGAGGCGCTCGTCCCGGTCGTCGATGGGCTGGCGCCGGACGCCATCTTCCCCATCCCCCTCCACCGCAGCCGCCAGCGCCGGCGGGGGTTCAACCAGGCCGAGGTCATCTTCGAGCGGTTGGGTTGGCCGCCTCCTCGCGGACGCCTTGAGCGTGTCCGCGCGACGGCCAGCCAGGTCGGGCTCAGCGCCAGCGAGCGCCGCGAGAATGTCGCCGGGGCCTTCCGCTACCGCGGACCCGACCTGAAGGGGGCGACCGTCGCCGTCCTCGACGATGTCGTCACGACCGGCGCCACCGCCGGCGAGTGCGCCCGCGTGCTCCGTGAGCACGGCGCGGCCCGCGTCTACGCGCTCGCCTACGCCCGCGCTCCCTACCACTCCCCCGCCTCCGGCCGCTCCGACGGCTAGCCCTTCTCCAGCTCCCACACGACGACGATGGGCAGCCCCTTCACCGCCGTCTCCAGCAGCCCCGGGCGCTCGTCGCCGAATCCGAGCGCTTCGAGCTCCGCGTCGTCCCACAGTGGTTCCCGGCACTGCAACACCGTGAGTCCTGCCTCCCGAAACGCCGCCAGGTACTCGGAGAGCTGATGAACGTGGTTCCGCACGAAGCCGAACTCCCCCGAACCGCGTGGATACCTCGCATGGTTCCCCAGCATCGCCATGAAGGGATGCACGTCCGAGATCACGACGCGCCCTCCCGGCCGCACGACGCGAGCCAGCTCGTGGACCGGATGCCCAAGCTCCTCGACGTGCGTGAGGGCAAGCGTGCAGACGGCGAGTTCGATCGAGTCCGCTGCCAGGGGGATCGCCCCCAGATCCGCCAGTTCGAAGCGAGCCTCCGGAACCTTCCGCGTGGCTTCGGCCAGCATCTCCGGGGTTGCGTCGATCCCCGTCACCGAGTGGCCGCGCGCGGCCAGGTAGTGTGCCCACCTTCCGGTCCCGCAGGCGGCATCCAGCGCTCTCCCGGTCGGGCAGGCGTCGAGCATCTCCCGCACGACCGGCTCCTCTGCCATCACGATCGGGTTGTCCGGCCGGTCGTACCCGCCAGCCCACTCCCCGTAGCCGGCCTGCATCCCGTGTTCTCGCTCGACGAGTGGGGTCGACCACGGTCGCTCCCCGCGACGCCCCACGATCTCGGCGACGCTGTCCGCTCGCGCTCTCACGACCTCCGGGTGAAGCCCCCACGAGCGCACGATCGCGAGTCCCTCGAACCCGATGATGAAGTCGCTGAACGTCGGCTCCCCGGTCATGCTGCTCCTCCTGCTCGAAGGTGGCCGTCAAGACACCGTAGGCAAGCCACCCCCTACCGACCACTCCGTTCCCAGCCGGTTGGCCGGTGGTTGTCGCTACAATGGTCTGTCGATGGCGTTACCTGCCCAACCCCCGCTCTCCCCCGACGCCTCCGCTGCCGCGGACTCCCTCGCCCGCATCCGCGAGGAGATCCACGCCGCCGTCGTCGGCCAGGATGCGCTCATCGACCGGCTCCTCATTGGCCTCCTCGTCTCTGGACACGTGCTCGTCGAAGGCGTCCCCGGGCTCGCCAAGAGCCTCACGGTCACGAGCCTCGCCAACGCGCTCGACATCGACGGCGTGCGCATCCAGTTCACGCCCGATCTGCTGCCTGCCGACCTCATCGGGACGGAGGTGCTCAACCCGGCGGAGGGGAACTTCGCCATCCGCCGGGGCCCTATCTTCGCCAACATCGTCCTCGCCGACGAGATCAACCGCGCGCCCGCGAAGGTGCAGTCCGCCCTCCTCGAGGCGATGCAGGAGCGCCAGGTCAGCATCGGTGGCCAGACCCTCCCCCTGCCCGACCCCTTCTTCGTGATGGCCACGCAGAACCCCATCGAGCAGGAGGGTACGTATCCCCTCCCCGAGGCCCAGCTCGATCGCTTCCTCCTCAAGGTCCGCGTCGACTACCCCACCCGCCAGGAGGAGCGCAGCGTCCTGGAGCTTGGGCTCGACGGCGCCGCCCCTCCCCCCGTCCGCCCCGTCGCCAGCCGCGATGAGCTCCTCGCCGCCCGCCAGGCACTCAACAGCGTCGCCCTCGACGAGGCCCTGAAGGATTACTGCGTCCAGATCGTCCAGGCCACCCGCCGCCCCGCCGCCTACCGCCTCCCCGAGCTGCGCACGCTCATCGCCTACGGCGCCTCCCCCCGCGCCACCATTGCCCTCGCCCGCACCGCCCGCGCCCGCGCCCTCCTGGAAGGCCGCGCCTACACCATGCCCGACGATGTGAAGGCGCTCGCCCACGACGTCCTCCGCCACCGCATCGTCACCACCTACGAGGCCGACGCCGAGGAGATCACCGCGGACGGCATCATCGACCGCGTCCTCGAAGCCATCGAGGTGCCCTGAGGGCCGCCATGCCTGCGTGGTGGCCGTGGCGCTGGCGCCCCGGGCGCGACCCCTCCCCGGCCGCGTCCGATGATGCCGCCACGGCCGACGGCGCCACCGAGCTTCTCCGTCGCGTGCGCGCCATCGAGCTTCGCGCCCGCCGCCTCGTGGACGACCTCTTCCTCGGCGAATACCACGCCGTCTTCCGCGGGCGTGGCATCGAGTTCGACGAGCTCCGCCCCTACGTCGTCGGCGATGACGTGCGCTCCATCGACTGGAAGTCGTACGCACGCACCGGCCAGCCCCTCGTGCGGCGCTATCGCGAGGACCGCGACCTCACCGTCCTCTTCGCCGTCGACGTGAGCGCCTCCCAGGAGGCCGGCGCTGCCGAGCAGTCCAAGGCGAGCCTCGCCGCCGAGCTCTGCGCCGTCTTCTCCCTCGCCGCCATCCGAAACAACGACCGTGCCGGGCTCCTGCTCTTCGCCAGCAAGCCCGAGCGCTACCTGCGCCCAGCCGGAGGCAGCATCCACGTGCTGCGTCTCGTCCGCGAGGTGCTCTCCGCCCAGCCCGAGACCCGCGGCACCGACCTCGGCGCCGCCCTCGAGTACCTCACGGGCGTCCAGCGGCGGCGCGCCACGCTCTTCATCATCTCCGACTTCCTCACCGAGGGGTACGCCCGCGCCCTCCGCGCTGCCTCGCGGCGCTTCGACATCATCGCCGTCCGTATCCGCGAACCCCTCGACGAAGAGCTGCCGGCGGCCGGGCTCGTCCGCCTTGCCGATGCCGAAAGCGGCGCCGTCTACGAAGTCGACAGCGACGACCCTGCCGTGCGCGAGGCCTATGCCTCCCGTGTCCGCGAGCTCGATGCCGAGCGCGAGCGCCTCTTCGGAGAGCTTGGCATCGACGAGATCGCCATTGAGAGCGGCGAGGACTACGTCGGAGCCCTCCTCGCCTTCTTCCGCCGCCGCGCCAGGGCAGTCGCGTGAGACGCCTCGTCCTCCTCTGCGTCGTGGCTGGTCTGCTGGCGGCTCCCGCTCTCGCGAGCGCCCAGGATCCCGAGGCCACGCTCTCCCGCACGTACGCCGCTATCGGCGAGCCTGTCGTGCTCACCATCGACCTCGACGCGCCCACCGGGGCGGTCGTCGAGGTCGATGCCGCCGCCGGCTCTTGGGGCAATGTCCGCGTCGTCCGGGTCCTCTCGCATACCACCGCCCCCGCGGATGGCGGCCTGCGCCACCGCATCGAGGTGCTGGTCGCCCCCTTCGCCCCCGGAGCGCTCGCCTTTCGCCCGGGCGTGCTCGTCACCACCGATGAGGGTTCCTTCCTCGCCGAGCTCCCCTCCCTCACCCTCGATGCGCCCTCCACACTCCTCCCCGGCGAGCCGCTCGTCCTGTCCCCTCTCCCCCCTCCCACGCCCATCGCGGGCGCCCAATCCCCCCTCTTCTGGCCCGCCATCGCCGCCGCTGCGCTGGCCGCGGTCGCGGCTGCGGTGGCTCTGGCAGCGCTCGGCCTGCGCTGGTGGCGGACCCGTCCCCGCGATGCCGGCGAACCAGCCCCCGAGCCGCCCCCGGCCCCCGCCGACGTCCTCGGTCGCGCCGGCTCCCTGCTCGAGACGGACGCCGCCGGCGCCTACCGCGCCATCTCCAGCGCCGTTCGCCACATCCTCGGCGAACGCTACGAGTTCCCCGCGCAGTCCCTCACCACCTCCGAGCTTGAGACGCGCATGACCGCCGCCGGCGTCGATGGCTGGGAGGAGCGCATGGCCCGCGAGCTTCTGCGTGAGTGCGATGCCGTCGTCTATGCCGGCTACCGGCCCGCCGTCGAGCGACGCGTGGCCGACCTCAGGATTGCCCGCGAGATCGTCGGAGGGACCGGCTGATGAACTTCGCCGAGCCCTGGCTGCTGCTGCTCGCCCTCCTGGCGGCGCCCCTCGTGCTCGCGCGCTGGCGACGCTCCGGCCCCGTCATCAGGGTCCCGTTCGCGCTCGGTCTCGAGGGAGCCCCCGCCACCTGGCGCGTTCGCGCCCGAAGGCTGCTGCCGGTCCTGCGCGTGGTCGCCATCCTCCTCCTCATGGCCGGCCTCGCCCGGCCCCGCCTGGGAGAGGCCGAGGCCCTCGTTCCCGCCGAAGGGATCGACATCGCCCTTGCCGTCGATGTCTCCAGCAGCATGTCGTCGAGTGGGTTCAGCCAGGGCTTCAGCCGCCTCGACTCCGTCAAGGACGTGATCCGCGACTTCGTTGCCAGCCGCGACAACGACCGTATCGGGCTCGTCGTCTTCCAGCGCGAGGCCCTCCCCCTCGCCCCCCTCACCCTCGACCACGAGGCGCTCGACGCCATCATCGCCGACCTCGGCTCCGACCTGCTCGCCAACGGCACCGGCATCGGCGTGGGCATCGCCGGCGCCCTCTCGATGCTGGAGGAGTCGAGCGCCTCCAGCCGCATCGTCATCCTCCTCACCGACGGACGGCACAATGTCGACTCCATCAGCCCCGAGGAGGCCGCCGAGATCGCCGCCGCCCTCCGTATCCGCGTCTACACCATCGGGGTGGTCGAAGGGGAGGACCGGCCCTCCGGCTTCTCCACCGCCATCGACGCCGAGCGTCTCACTGCCATCGCCGAGCACACCGGCGCGCGCTACTTCGAGGCATCCACCCCCGAGGACCTCGCCCAGGTCTACGACGAGATCGCGACCCTTGAGACCAGTCGGGTCGGCGGTGAAAGTTTCGCCCGGCACACCGAGCTCGGCCTCTGGCTCGTCGCCGCGGGGGCCCTGCTGCTCCTCGGCGAAGTTGGCCTCGGTCGCACCTGGCTGCGGAGGACGCCCGCATGAGCGAATTCAGCTTCGGCCGTCCCCTCTGGTTGATCGCGATGCCCGTTGCGCTCGCCCTCCTCCCGCTCGCCTGGATCGTGGCGAGGCGCTCCCTCGCCGCCGCTTCCGCCCTCACTCGCCAGTCCCTCAGGCCCAAGCTGGGCGTGACCGTCCTGCTTGCGCTCGCCCTCGTGCTGGCCGTACTCGCGGCCGCCCAGCCTCGCTGGGGCGAGCGCAGCGCCACCGTGCAGGCCGGCGGCGCTCAGGTCGTCGCCGTCCTCGACGTATCCCGCAGCATGGGCGCCTCCGACACCGCCCCCTCCAGGCTCGCCGCCGCCCGCACCGCCCTCGCCGAGGCTTTCGACAGGCTGCGTGGCGACCGCGTCGCCCTCGTCGTGTTCGCCGGCGATGCGCGAGTGCGCTTCCCCCTCACGCGCGACCTCGCCGCCGCCGCCACCGTTATCGAGAGCGTCGAGGGTGGAACCCTCCTCCTCGAACGTGGCACCAGCGCCGCCTCCGGGCTCGATCTCGCCCGCGAGCTGTTCGACGACGAGGCGACCGGCGGCCGCCTTGTCCTCCTCGTCTCCGACGGCGAGAGCCTTGGGGGCGACCCGACCGCCAGCGCTGCCGCCCTTGCCGCCGAGGGCATCGATTTGCTGGTCGCCGGCGTCGGCACGTCGGCGGGCGGCGTCGTGCCCGTCCGCGATCTGATCACGGGAGAGCTGCGGACGCTCAGGAACCGGGACGGCGAGGCGGTCATCTCCCGCCTCGACG
>DAOUID010000393.1:0-3790 GCA_034428315.1 Dehalococcoidia bacterium | reverse complement strand
CAATGACGCTCACGCCCAGCGGTCGGAAGTCACGCACGTTCCGCGTGGCGACCGTCAGCCTGTGGACCTTGGCAACCGCCGCGATGAGAGCGTCCTGCATGAGGGTGTTCGACCGGCGATGCATGAGCCTGGCCCACTCCCGGAACACCGGGGCGTCAGCCACGAGCACTTCGTAGGCATCGAGGACCTGGTCGAGCCAAGCCTCAAGCTGGTCCGCCCTGGCTGGGTCCTTCTCGCGTGCCAACTCTATCCCTGCCTGGATTTCTCCAACGGTGACCGCGGAGAGCAAGAGGTGCTCAGGGGGTTGGTGGCGAATCCAGTTGAGCACAGGCCCAGCCGGACGGGGTCGCCGCAACTCAGAGACGACGTTCGTGTCCAGCAGATACACAGGCTTAGTCGAAGCGAGGCGCTTCCCGGCGCCGGTACTCAGGGCGTGGTGGCGCCAAGATCTCCGTCCGCGGTTCGGGCGCGAGCAAGAGTTCCTTGAGATCCGGCTTCGCCATGCGCAGGAGGCGCCGCCACTGCTCAATGGGGACGAGCACAGCGGTTTCGACACCACGCTTGGTTACGACCTGGGGTCCCTCAGCCAGGCTCGTCTCAAGCAGTTCGCTGAACCGGGCTTTCGCATCTTGCACTTGCCAAGCACCCAAGGACTTCCTCCAGCGACAGCATAACTGACTAGTTAGTAGTCTAGTCTGCTGGCCTCGCTCGCCACAAGTGCCAGTGGCCGCTTGCGTCCGGCAGACCCCTCTCCCACCCCCTCCCCACCGGCGTAGGATTGCGGGTACAAACGGCCCCGTGGGGGGCTCGGAGGTTCGCGATGCGAAGTGAAGTGCATGCCATCAGCGGCGCGACGTACGACGACCTGGGCGATGGGCGCGTGCGCGTCCACAAGGGCGAGAGCTACGGCATCTTCGACTGGGAAGGGCGCTGGGAAGAGGGCGACATCACGCGCGCCGACCCGCACCTGCTCCAGTACGTGGGCGGTCCCGACCTGCCACCGGGCGTCGATGAGATGGCGGCGCAGCTCGACGCGGCGCGGGAGAAGGCGGCGCAGGAGGAACAGGAGACCCAGGAGCTGAGCGCCGGCGACCTCGCCGAGGACGCCTACACGGGCTCCGTGCGCGACCCCCGCTACGGCGTTCGCAACATGATCATGGCGCAGGGCCAGACGACGGTCGCGAAGTACGTGGGGGACCCGGGCCGGGAGACCGAGAAGGGCCCGCGCTCGAAGGGCATCTCCTTCCACGAGGTGCTGGCGGGCGACACCTACCCCGAGCGTATTCCGCCCGAGCTGTGGGAGGACTCGCCCATGCCGGGCGGTGTCACGCGCGTGCCCACGGTGCGCTTCACGAGCAAGGAATGGCACGACCTCGAGGTCGAGAAGCTCTGGAAGAAGGTGTGGCAGTACGCCGCCCATGTGGACGACATTCCCGAGGTCGGGGACTACATCGTGTACGACATCGCCCACCTCTCCTACATCGTCGTGCGGACGGGGGAGAACGAGTTCAAGGCGTACAACAACGCATGCCTCCACCGCGGGCGGCAGCTGCGCGAGTTCGACGGGAAGAAGGCGACGGAGTTCCGCTGCCCCTTCCACGGCTGGTGCTGGGAGATCGACGGTTCGCTGCGCGAGATTCCCTCGGAGTGGGACTTCCCCGAGGTGCGCGAGGACGCCGATCACCTGCGCGAAGCGAAGGTCGGCACGTGGGGCGGGTTCGTGTTCATCAACCCCGATCCCGACTGCGAGCCCTTCGAGGATTTCATCGGCTCGCTCCCGCAGCATTACGCGAAGTACGAGTACGAGAAGCGCTACAAGCAGATGCACGTGGCGAAGGTGATCGCGGCGAACTGGAAGATCACGCAGGAGGCCTTCATGGAGGGCTATCACGTGATGGCGACACATCCGCAGGCGATGGCCTTCGGGGGCGACGGCGCGAACATGCAGTACGACGTGTTCGGCAACTGGTGCCGCGCGATCACGGTGGGCGCCAACACGAGCCCGCAGCGCGGCATCTACCCGGACAACGAGGAGATCTTCGCGATGCGCCGGGGCGGCGCGGAGATGGCCCGCGAAGGACTGCGGCAGGTGATGGGCGACAAGGCCGACATCTTCTGCGACGCGGAAGTGCTCGACGGGTACTTCAACAACCTGTTCCCCAACTTCCACCCGTGGGGCTGCTTCAGCCGCATCGTCTACCGCTTCCGCCCGTACGGGGACGACCCCGACCGGAGCATCATGGAGGTGCTCTACCTGGTGCCGTGGCCGGAGGACCAGGAGAAGCCTCCGGCGGCGCCCATGCACTGGCTGAACGAGGACGAAGACTTCACGCTCGCGCCGGAGATGGGCGGGCTGGCGCGGGTCCTGAACCAGGACTGCTACAACCTGCCGAAGATCCAGCGAGGGCTGAAGACGAAGGCCGACCCCTACGTCTACTTCTCCGCCTACTCGGAGGGGAAGATCCGGCACTTCCACCAGCTCTACGACCAGTGGATGGGGGCTGAGTAGGCCGTCGTGACCCAGGCACTGGAGAATTACGGCTTCCTCAAGCTGAACGAGGAGATCCTCGCCAACCCGTACCCCTTCTACCGGGCGCTGCGGGAGCAGGCGCCCATCTACCGGGAGCCGGACTACGGGGTGTTCCTGCTCAGCCGCTACGAGGACATCCTGGAGGTGAACGCCCAGCCGGAGGTGTTCTCGAGCATCCTCGTGGCGAACGCGCCGTACACGGACCCGCCGGCGGCACTCGAGGACCTGCCGGCGTGGCGCGACTCGCAGCCGTTCAGCGACAAGATCCTGTCGAACGACCCCCCGGATCACACGCGCCACAAGCGGCTCATCAACCGCTTCTTCACGCCCCGCCACGTGGCCGGGCTGGAGCCGCGGGTACGCGAGATCACGAACGAGATCATCGACACGTTCATCGACGAGGGCGAGGTCGAGTTCGTCACGCAGTTCTCGCACATGCTGCCTCGGTTGGTGGTCGGCGAGCTGATCGGCCTGCCGCCCGAGGACCACGACTACTTCAAGCAGTACTTCATGGACCGGCTCGCCGTGATGGCGAAGGCGGCGGCGGACCCCACGGGCGCCTATCAGCAACAGGAAGAGGAGCGTGAGGAGATCACCGAGAACGAATTCCTCACGGACTACTTCATGAAGGCGATGGCGGAGCGGAGGGAGCGGCCGCGGGGCGACATCATGAGCGACCTCGCCAGCGCCACCTTCGTGGAATCGGGCGAGCCCGTGGCGCTGGAGTCGCTGGTGAGCATGATCACGCTGCTCTACGCGGCCGGTGGCGACGCCAACACGCCGGAGCTGATGACCAACGCGATGCTCGTGCTGCTCCGCCAGCCGGACGTGATGCAGGCGGTGCGGGACGACCCCTCGTTGGCGGGCGGCTTCATTGAGGAGGTGCTGCGGTACGACACGCCCGTCCCGGGCGTGTTCCGCATCGCGCTGCAGGACACGAGCGTAGGCGGGGTCCCGGTGAAGCGGGGCGAGAAGCTGATGGTCATCTACGGGTCGGGGAATCACGACGCGGAGAAGTTCGAGGACGGCGAGGTATTCGACCTCGGCCGCGAGCAGAACTGCCCGCACCTCGGTTTCGGCCACGGGGTGCATTACTGTCCGGGGGCGGGGCTGGCGCGTCAGGAGGGACGAGTGGCCATGCAGGAGCTCTTGCGAAGGATGGGCGACATCCAGATGCTGGAGGGCGACCCTCCCTACGTGCCGAGCGTCATCCAGCGCATCCCGATCCGGCTGAAGCTGGGGTTCACGAAACTCGCGTAG
>DAOUID010000392.1:0-3822 GCA_034428315.1 Dehalococcoidia bacterium | reverse complement strand
TGGTCGCTCAGCTTGAACGGCCCCGGGTCGCCCATGGGGTTCTGGGGAAGCTCGAAATCAGGGGCCGCGTCGCCCACCTTCAAAGTCGCCGTCTCGGACATGTTCACGCCTCACAGTACAAATTGGAGCCGCGATCGTACGGGGTAGGGGATGGGGGCGCTACTCAGACGAATGTCGTCACGACGAGGGCGATAAGGATCAGGGAGACGCCCGCAAGCCAGTTCCGTGCGAATACGTCCAAGCGGTGATCGATCGACTCGAGCGCAGGGTCCTCGGTGCTCCAGTCCGTGGCGCCCCTCGGGCCAATCCACAGGCTGAACTGCCTTGCCAGCGACAGTGTTTGAGCGTCCACCTCACACAGCCGTGCATCGACCCGATGGAACCAGCCGACACACTTCTCGGTCGTCATGCCGCCAGTCTAGCAATCCGCACAGGCCTCATGTGTCTTCAGTGGTCACCTTCCAAGTCAAAGTCTCCAGACGCTTCTTCCGCTTCCATGACGGCTTCCTGAAGCCGTTGCGTTGAACGAACGAGGGCTTCATTTCCGGGGTGTACAGCCTTCGCGTAATCCACGATTACGCTACAGGTAAGCGCGACGATTGGGTTCAAGGCGGCATCCTTCCATGCGAGGTCGGGCTGACCCCGCATGTAGCCCTCGTCACACTTCTCAAGGTGGAATCGGAAGAGACTACTCCAGTCACCGTGGACGGCTGAAGATGGGATGCGCTGGATGTATAGGTAGGCGTCGTGAAGTCCCATTTCTCGAAGTCGCTCGCGATAGTTCGGACCCCACTCCCTGGGACTCGATCCAACCTCTTCGAGGGTTGCCCCGGAGTCTCGCACGTGGCGAATCACGCTTGCTTTCATGCGTTTCTCGATGGGCATCTCATCAACCCCTCCACGCTGCCGGATGTTGTTTTCGACATCGTTGAACAGGTCCACGTCAGGTCGCAGCGCGCTCGTCACGAATCGCTCGTAGACAACAGGGTCATCCTTGAACAGAAGGTACTTGAGGTTCATGGCTGACTCTGTAACGAGGCGGCTGAGGGCGAACTTCGCTTCGCCTGTGCCTTCGCAGTGTCTGAGGCACAGAATGGAATGGAGTAGGTGCTGGACGCGCAGTAGGAGCCCGACTCTTATGGCATGCTCCCTACTCCACTCGTCCGGGCTCAGGCGAATCACGCCATCAATGAGTGCGATTACGCTTTCGCTGTGGCTGGCTGCTTGGTCCGAATTGCGCCCTCTCACCATCGGAAGTCTCCTTAGCTCGGGTCTGGGAATTCTGTCGTAAGCTTCACGGCTAGACGATTGCGGAGTCGCCGACCAGTGCCTCTGCGGTTCCCGGCGCTGCCCACCCCTCGCCCCCAGCCTTGGCAGCCGCTGCCGCCGCGAACGAACCGTGCCGCCAGTTACCCCACAATCTCCGCGAGCCGTGCCACCAGGTACTCCTGCGGACGGTCGCCCTTGATTCGGTTGCAGCTCCCGCAGAGCAGTTGAAGGTTCTCGATGTGGTCGGTGCCACCCCTGGAGCGCGGGATGACATGGTCCACCTCGAAGTGCCGGAACTCGAAGTGGGTGCCGCATCCAGCGCAGCAGCCCTCTTGCTCGCCGTAGAGCACGTGGGCGTTCTGTCGGTAGTTCTTCGGCGCGTCGATGTCTGTGCGGCGCGGAATGTCGGTGCGGGTAGTGACGAAGCCATAATGGAAGAGGTCACCCAACGCGCCGCGCAGACGCAGGTTCACCAATTCGACGGCCTTCTCGGAGAGGTCAATGCCGACCCACTGGCGTTCCAGCTTCTCCGCTGCCACGCACGCTGTGGCGCAGCCGCAGAAGGGGTCCAGTACTACGTCGCCTTCATTGCTGCTGGCCGCGATGATGCGCTCAAGCAGCGCAAGCGGCTTCTGCGTTGGGTAGCCAACGCGCTCCTCCGCTGCTGCGTTGATAGGCTGGATATCGGTCCAGATGTCCCGCACGGATATGCCAGGAAGGTCGCGGAGGTAGGTCTTGAGTCGTGGTCGTCCGTTCCGCGAGAAGCTGATGCGGCCTTCCTGCGAGAGCTGGTCTATGCCAGCCTGATCGAACATCCAGTGCCTTCCAACTGGGGGCGCTATCTCCCGGTCTCCGAATCGACGCTCCGGCCCCGCTCCTGCGCCGCTGAGGTCAGAAAGGCGGTATAGCCCACCGTCATCCTGCATCAGATCGTGGCCTTTCACTGTGGTCTCCGTTTGCGGCACCGTGGGAGCTTCCCAAGTGCTCTTAGACGACGCGGTGTAAAAGAGAATCGTGTCGTGTGCACGTCCGTACTGCCTGCCAGCCTTACGACCGGTCGTGCGCTCCCAGATAATTTCGTTCCTGAACTGGTTCCGCCCCAGAATGGCGTCCATCAGCGCCTTGAGGTAATGGCTCGCTGTCGGGTCGCAGTGGAGGTAGATGCTGCCGGTGTCCTTCAGCACCCGGCGCATCTCCAGCAGCCGCACGGCCATCATCGTCAGGTAGGACTGCATCCCCTTCGAGTGCGTCCGACCTGCTGTCTCCAGCAGGTCGGCGACCTCTGGCTCCTCGTCTGCGACCAGCCCCATCCACGCCACATCCAGATCGGACAGGCTCCAGGTGTCCTTGAAGGCCGCACCCGCTGCTTCGCTGCCGACGGGGGCCGCGTAGTCCTTGTTCGAGTTGAACGGCGGGTCGAGGTAGATGAGGTCGACCGTATCGCTGTTCATTCCGCGCAGGATGTCCAGGTTGTCGCCCGTCCATACGGTGCGGTTCGCCCAGTTCGGAGCGTCCGTCATGACCGGCGAGCATAGCGGCTTCCTCGCGAAACCGCTCCGCCCACCCCCCACTGCCACCCGCCCCTTCCCCCTCCCTCCCCCCGACCCCACCCTCCCGCCAAAGGCTGCCGCTGGGTCTGGACTACGGTGACGAGTCGTAGCACGGACGGGCCGGGTGGGACCGCAGCGCCCCGGACGACGTCGGGGCGGGAGCGCCCCGCGCCCGCGTATCATCCCGCCCCATGCCCGGCCTCCCCCTCGACGGCGTCCGTGTCATCGACCTGACCTGGATCATCGCGGGACCCACCGCCACCCGCTTCCTCGCCGACTTCGGCGCCGATGTCATCAAGGTCGAGCACGAGCAGGCCGTCGACCCCATCCGCCTCGGACGGCCCCTCGTCGGCGATGCGCCCACCCTCAACAACTCCGGCTTCTTCAACTACGTCAACCGCAACAAGCGCAGCGTCCTCCTCAACGTCCGCCACCCCTTCGGCATGGACCTGCTGCGCCGCCTCATCGCCGTCTCCGATGTCGTCATCGAGAACTTCTCCGCCGGAACGCTCGCCTCCTGGGAGCTCGACTACCCCGAGATGCGCGACATCAACGAACGCATCATCTACTGCTCCATCTCGGGCTTCGGGCACACCGGCCGCGACCGCGACCACACCACCTGGGGACCCACCGCCCAAGCCCTCGGCGGCCTCACCCTCACCTCCGGCCTGCCCGGCAAGCCCCCCGCCGGCTGGGGCTACAGCTACATGGACCACACCGCTGGCTACTCCGCCGCCATCGCCATCCTCATGGCCCTCCACCACCGCAACCGCACGGGCGAGGGCCAGCACATCGACATGTCCCAGGTCGAGGCCGCCACCGTCCTCAACGGCCCCGCCGTCCTCGATGGCACCGTCAACGGGCGCAGCTGGCGTCGCGAGGGGCTGCCCCCGGGGAATCGCGCCTGGGAGCCCGCCGTCGCCCCCCACAACACCTACCCTTGCGCCGGCGAGGACCGCTGGATCGCCGTCGCCGTCATGAGCGAGGCCGAGTGGGAGGCGCT
>DAOUID010000391.1:0-2229 GCA_034428315.1 Dehalococcoidia bacterium | reverse complement strand
AGTTGGGTTTTAGAACTAAAGATGATCTGAGGAAGTGGAAGTGAAGAAGCTCAGCCGAGGAAGCGACCCTTAATTTAATTTAGAGATGCTTGGCATCGGCGCTCCGGGCGCCGCGCCCGCCGTCGACCCGGCTCCCATCATCTTCCGCCCGCGCGTCGAACCCGGGGCCCCGCACCCCGACGCCGCCTCGGCTCCCCCCGCTCCTCCCGCTCAAGCTGAGGACGATCCCGTCCCTCCCGACCCTTCGCCCCACGACGCCCTGGAGGAGGACCCGGACAACGAGCCCGAGCCCGACTTCGAAGACGAGCAGGAGCCCCAGCAGCTCGCCCTCGAGGACAGGAGCGGCTGGCAGTTGCCCCCGACCGAGCTGCTCCAGGAGCCCAAGCCCAGCCGCGACCACAAGCACGACAACGCCGCCCGCGCTCAGCTCATCGTCGATACCCTCGCGAGCTTCGGCGTCGATGCCTCCGTCGTCGAGATCAACGAGGGACCGGCCGTCACCCAGTTCGGCGTCGAGCCGGGGTGGGAGATCAAGTACAGGGACGTGCCCGTCAAGGGCGCAGGCGGGAAGCCCGTCCTCGACGCCGAGGGTCGCCCCACGAAGGAGCGTGTCGAGACCGGCCGCACCCGCGTGCGCGTGAACAAGATCACCGCCCTCCAGAGCGACCTTGCCCTGGCCCTCGCCGCCCCGAGCCTCCGCATCGAGGCGCCCGTGCCCGGGCGCGCCATCGTCGGCATCGAGGTGCCCAACGAGACCGCCACCGTGGTCACCCTGCGCACGGTCATGGAGAGCGAGCAGTACCGCGAGGTGAGCGGGAAGTCGAAGCTGACCGTCTCCCTCGGCAAGGGGGTTTCCGGAGCGCCCGTCGTGGCCGATCTCGCGAAGATGCCCCACCTCCTCATTGCCGGCGCCACCGGCAGCGGCAAGAGCGTCTGCCTCAACGCCCTCGTCACGAATCTCATCACGAACGCCACCCCCGACGAGGTGCGCTTCATCATGATCGACCCCAAGCGGGTCGAGATGACGACCTACGGGCGCCTCCCCCACCTCGCCTTCAGCGAGGTCATCGTGGACCTCGACAAGGTCGTGGGCACGCTCCAGGCGGTCGTCTCCGAGATGGAGGCGCGCTACCGTAAGTTCTCCGAGCTGGGTGTCCGCAACATCGAGGCCTACAACCGCCACGCCCGCGTGCTCAAGAAGCTCCCCTACTGGGTCCTCATCATCGACGAGCTCGCTGACCTCATGATGGTCGCGCCCTTCGAGGTCGAGAAGCTGCTCTGCCGTCTCGCCCAGCTCGCGCGGGCCACGGGTATCCACCTCGTCGTCGCCACCCAGCGCCCCTCCGTCGACGTGGTGACCGGCCTCATCAAGGCGAACTTCCCCACACGCATCGCCTTCGCCGTCACGTCCATCACCGACTCCCGCACCATCCTCGACATGGGCGGCGCCGAGAAGCTGCTGGGCCAGGGCGACATGCTCTACCTGCCCACCGACGCCGGGAAGCCGAAGCGCATCCAGGGCGTCTACGTCTCCGACGCCGAGGTCGAGCGCCTCGTCGAATTCTGGGCCGACGAGCGCTTCCACGCCCTGCGCCCCGACACCGCCGACGACCTCCTCGAAGAGGCCCTCATCGCCCAGAACGGCAGCGACGACATCGAGTTGGAGGAAGAGGACCCCCTCCTCGACGACGCCCGCGACCTCGCCGGCCGCCACAAGCGCCTCTCCCCGTCGCTCCTGCAGCGCCGCCTGAACGTCGGATTCCTGAAGGCTGAGCGGCTCATCACCGCCCTGGAACGCGAGGGCGTCCTCGGCCCGCGCATCGAGGGCGAGTCCCGTGAGGTGCTCGTCGGAACGGCCCCTGACGAGGACGCTTGATACACTCACAGGGATGACCCTTCGAGGCTTGCTCCGTCGCGACAGCGCCGCCGACCGTTCCGCCGAGGAACGGCTCGAGCGCTGCTTCGCCTGCGACGCCGACCTCAGGGAGTCCCGCAGCTACGAACGTCACCGCGTCTGCCACGCCTGCGGTCACCACTATCACCTGAATGCCCGCCAGCGCGTCGCGACCATCCTCGACCCCGGCAGCTTCCGCGAGACCGACCGCAGCGTGACCGCCCTCGACCCTATCCAGTTCCGCGAGCGCCAGTCCTACCGGCACCGCGTGCTCGAGGCGCAGCGTCGCACGGGGCTGGCCGAGGCGGCCTACACCGGCACGGGCGCCCTTTACG
>DAOUID010000390.1:0-6650 GCA_034428315.1 Dehalococcoidia bacterium | reverse complement strand
GGTGGTGACCGCCCTGGCCGCGGCGATCAACGGAGGGCAGCTGATCGAGCCCCGGCTGGTGAAGGCGATGATCGCGCGCGACGGTACGCGCTACGAGGTTCCCGCGAACGTCGTCGGGCAGCCGATCTCGGCCGAGACGAGCGCGACCGTGCGGGAGCTGCTGGCGTCGGTGGTCGACCCGGGCTGGTACCACCCTGCGAAGCCACGTCTCTATACCGCCGGGGGGAAGTCGGGCACGGCGAACGTGCCCATCGACGCGAGCTACGACGACACGCAGATCGTCTCGTTCGCGGGCTTCGCGCCGGTCGACGAGCCCCGGGTCCTGATCCTGATCAAGCTCGACGAGAACGCCGACCTGGCGACGGGGACGGAGGCGGCGGGGCCGGTCTTCGCCACGCTCGTGGACGAAGTCCTCGGCTACCTGGGCGTGGTGCCCGATGTCGAGCAGGTGGCGGCGAGGTGACGGGCATGACGACCGCCTTCCTTGCCGAGAGCATGCGCGCCCATGGCCACCGCGTGGCCGAGGGCGAGAACGCGCCGATCACGGGCGGGGCGGCGGACTCGCGGCTGACGCAACCGGGCGAGCTGTTCGCCGCCTTCCGCGGCGAGCGGCTGGACGGCAACGACTTCACCGATGAGGCACTGGAGCGGGGCGCGCCGGCGGTCGTCTGCGAGCGTGCTCCGCGAGGCGATTGGCCCGATCGCACGGTCGCCGTCGTGGACGACACCCGCACGGCCATGGCCGAGCTGGGGCGCGACTGGCTCCGCCAGTGCGGGGTTCGCGTCGCGGCCATCACGGGCACCGTGGGGAAGACCACGGCCAAGGAGCTGAGCGCCGCTGCCCTCGCCGCGCGATTCCCGACCCACCACAGCCCCGGCAACCTGAACTCTCGCGAGGGACTGCCCCTCGCGCTCATGAGCCTGCGGCAGGACCACGAGGTCTCGGTGCTGGAGATGGCGATGGACAGCGAAGGCGAGATCGCCGAGCTGTGCGCCATCGCCGAACCTTCCGTGGGGGCCGTGCTCAACATCGGGGCCACGCACCTGGAGAAGCTCGGCAGCATGGAGGCGATCGAGCGGGAGAAGCTCTCCCTTCCGCGCAGCCTCCCGCGGGACGGAACGGCGGTCGTGAACGTCGATGACGCGCGCATCGCGCCGGTGGTCGACGAGCTGGCGTGCGAGGTCATCGGCTTCGGCGCGAGCGAAGCGGCGCGCCTCCGGCGCGGCGAGGTTCGCGACTTCGGGCTGGAAGGCTCGGAGTTCGGTGTGAGCTACGAGGGCGAGCAGGCGGATGTGCGGCTGCACATTCCGGGCGCGCACCTTGCGGAGGGGGCGCTCACGGCGATCGGCATCCAACTGGCGCTGGGGGTGGGTCTGGCGGAGGCGGCGGAGGCGGTCGGCGGCGCCGAGATCGACGGGCGCCTGCAGGTGCGCCAGAGCGTCGGCGGCGCGCGCATCCTGGACGACACCTACAACGCCAGCCCGGCCTCCGTCGCGGGGGCGCTGAAGCTGTTGCGGGGACTGGGGGGACGGCGCATCGCCCTGCTCGGCGAGATGGCCGAGCTGGGGGAGCGCTCCGCGGAGGAGCACCGCCGCATCGGGGCGGTCGCGGCCGGGTGCTGCGACGTGCTCGTGGCGGCGGGCGAGGCCTGCCGGGCGGTGGTCGAGGAAGCACGGGCCGCGGGCCTCGGCGAGAGCCACTGGTTCGCGACGAAGGGCGAGGCGGCGGCGTTCGCCGCGGGCCTGGCCGGCGACGGCGACCACATCCTCGTCAAGGCGTCACGCGGGCAGGCGTTCGAGGAGCTGATTCCGGTGCTGGAGGGACGTACATGATCCGGGCGCTCCTCGCAGGCGGCATCAGCTTCGCGGTCACGGTCGGGCTGGGCTGGCCGATGGTCCAGTACCTGCGGGCGCAGCGCGCGGGCAAAGCGATCAGCGAGGACCAGCCCGCCTCCCACCAGTCGAAGGCGGGAACCCCGACCTTCGGCGGGCTCATCATCTGGGTGCCGACGCTGATCGTGACGGCGATTGCGATCGACTGGCTCGACCACCGCTCCATCCTGCTGCCGCTGGGGATGATCGCCGCCACCGGCGCGATCGGCTTCATCGACGACCTGGGGACGCTGCAGGAACGGGTCGGGTTCCGCGCCGGGCTGCCCTGGCGGGTCAAGATCACGCTGCTTACGCTGCTCGCCGTCGGGGCGGCCTGGGTGCTCTACGGCGAGCTGGACGTCGAGTCCGTGAACGTGCCCTGGGCGGGAAGCTACGCCCTCGGCCCGGCCTACATGGTCATCGCCATCGTCACGATCGTGGCGACGACGAGCGCAGTGGCGGTGACGGACGGGCTCGACACGCTGGCCGGCGGCACGACGCTCTTCGCCTTCATCGCCTACGGCGTCATCGCGTTCGTCCAGGGACAGGACTTCGTAGCGACCTTCGCCTTCATCATCGCCGGGGCCAACCTCGGATTCCTCTGGTACAACGCCCACCCCGCGCGCGTCTTCATGGGCGACACGGGAGCGCTTGCGCTCGGGTCGAGCCTCGCGATCGTGGCGCTCATGACGGGCCACTGGCTGTTGCTGCCCCTGATCGGGCTCGTATTCGTGGCCAATGCCGTCAGCAACCTCATCCAGATCGGCTACTACCGCCTGAGCGGGGGCAAGCGCATCTTCCGGCGGGCGCCGCTCCACCACCACTTCGAGGAACTGGGCTGGCCCGAGACGCAGATCGTGACCCGCTTCTGGGTCGTGGGCATCGGCGCCGCCATGGTCGGCGTCGCGCTCGCACTGGCGGTACCGGAGTGACGATGATGGTGGAACAGCGAACCGCAGCGGAACTCCCGGACATCGCAGGCACGCGCGCCCTGGTCTACTCGCTCGGGATCGAGGGGCGCGACCTGGCGCGGTGGCTGCTCGCGCGGGGCGCCTCCGTGACGATGGCCGACAGCCGCTCGACAGAGCAGCTCGAAGCAGCCGGCGCGGCTCCGCCCGAGGGCGTCGAGCGCACGGTCCGGGGCGAGCTGCTCGACCCGGACGGGTTCGACCTGCTGGCCGTGTCGCAGTCGGTGCTGCGAGACCACCCGAACATCGTCCGCGCGCGTGAGCTGCGCATCCCCGTGGTGTCCCAGATGGCACTGGCCCTGCGGCTCTGCCGCGGGCGCGTCGTGGGGATCACGGGGTCGAGCGGGAAGTCGACAACGACAGCGCTGGTGGGCGCGATGGCGGAGCGCGCGGGAATCGACCACCTCGTCGGCGGGAACCTCGGCGGGTCGCTGCTCGACCGCATCGAGGGCGTGGCGGAGACGACGAGCGTCATCCTCGAGATGAGCCACACGCAGCTGCAGTACACGGACCGGTCGCCGGCGATTGCGGCGGTCACGAACGTCACGCCGAACCATCTCGACCAGTTCAGCTGGCCCGACTACGTGGACCTGAAGCGCAGCATCCTGCGCTTCCAGGACGCCGGCGGCCTCGCGATCCTGAACGCCGACGACGAGACGAGCCGCGAGCTGCGCGCGGATGTACGCGGCCATCTCGCCGAGGTCTCGCTGGCGGGGCCGGTTGCCGGTGACGGCGCGTGGCTGGAGGGCGACGCCATCGTGTCGCGCCGGGGAGGCGCGACCGAGCGCGTGGCCTCGACCTCGGACCTGCGCATGCGCGGACGCCACAACGTCGCGAATGCCGTGCTCGCGGTGGCGATCGCGGGGGCCATGGGGCTTCCGCGAGACGCCATCGCGGACGCGCTGGGGCGCTTCCCGGGACTGCCTCACCGCCTGCAGGTGGTCGGGCGGGCGCATGGCGCGGTCTGGATCAACGACAGCATCGCGACCTCGCCGGAGCGCGCGGTGGCGGCGCTGGAGGCCGTGACGGAGCCCGCGATTCTGCTGCTGGGCGGGCGCGAGAAGGACCTGCCCCTCGACAGGCTGCGGGCAACCGCCGGCCACCGTTGCCGGGCGGCGGTCTGCTTCGGCGAAGCGGCGACGCCGTTCGCGGAGGCGATGGCGGGCGTGGTCGAAACGGTCGTGCGGGTGGAGACGCTGGACGAGGCAGTCGCCGCCGCCGCGACGATCGCTCGCGAGGGTGACGTGGTGCTGCTCTCGCCGGCCGGCACGAGCTTCGACGCCTACCCGCGCTTCGAGGCGCGGGGGGAGGCGTTCGCGGCGCTGGTGGCAGCGCTGGAGGGCTTCGAGGAGGTGTCGCCATAGCCGTCACCCCCAACCGCCGCTGGTCCGTTCGGGGCCCCGACTACACGCTGCTGACGCTGATCGCGGTGCTGACGATCACGGGCCTCGTGGCGGTGTACAGCGCCAGCTTCGTGATCGGCCTCGCCCAGTTCTCCGACTCCAACCACTTCATCATCCGGCAGACGATGTGGGCGGTGCTGGGCGGGGTGCTGCTGGTGGCTGCCATGCGCACCGACTACCACATCCTGCGCCGCCTGGCCGTGCCACTGATGGTTGTGACGCTGGGACTGCTGCTGTTCACGCTCGTGCTGGGCTCGGAAGCGGGCGGCGCGCAGCGCTGGCTGACCTTCGGAGGCTTCAGCCTGCAGCCGGCCGAGTTCGCCAAGCTGAGCGTGATCGTCTACCTGGCGGCGTGGCTCAACGCGCGGGGCGACACCCTGCGGAGCTTCGAGCACGGGCTGATGCCGTTCATCATCATCATCAGCGCGATCGGGCTGCTGCTCATGTTGCAGCCCGACCTGGGAACGACCGGGATCATCCTCGCGATCACGGTCACGATGTTCTGGGCGGCGGGCGCCACATTCCTGCAGATGAGCGCCCTGTTCGTCTCGGGCGGCATCGCGGTGGCCTCGCTGGCGCTGATCGAGGGGTACCGGCTGGACCGGCTCTCCGCCTTCCTCAGCGCCGAGTCCGACCCGCTTGGAAGCGGCTTCCAGACCTTGCAATCGCTCATCGCGCTCGGCAACGGCGGCGCGACCGGGCTCGGCCTGGGCGCGAGCCGGGGAAAGTTCTTCTACGTGCCCGAGAGCCACACCGACGGCATCTTCGCGATCCTGGGCGAGGAGCTAGGGCTGGTGGCGACGAGCGCCGTCGTGGTCCTGTTCGTCACGCTGATGCTGAAGGGCTACCAGATCGCGCGGCGCGCCCCCGACCAGTTCGGGTTCCTGCTGGCGACGGGCATCACGACGTGGATCGTCACGCAGGCGTTCGTGAACATCGGCGGCATCACGCGGGTGATCCCGCTGACGGGCGTGCCCCTGCCCTTCCTCAGCTACGGGGGGAGCGCGCTCGCAGCCATCCTCCTGGGAGCCGGGGTGCTCGCGAGCATCTCCCGCTTCACGGGAGCGCGGGAGGCGGCACGGGAGCGCACCAGTCCGGGCGGGCAGCCCTCCGAAGGGAGGGACGAGTCGTGAGGGTCGCACTGGCGGCGGGTGGAACGGCGGGCCACATCTTTCCCGCGCTGGCGACGCTGGGGGCGCTGCGCGCGGCGGGGGAGCCCGTGGAAGCGCGCTTCTTCGGTCCTGACACGCGGGGCGAACGCCACCTGGTCCGGGGCCACGACATCCCCTTCGAGACCGTGCCCGCGGCGCCGCTGCGAGGGCGCTCGCCCATCGCGCTGGCGCGCGGGCTCGTCCGGATGGCGCTGGGCGTCGCGACCGCCCTGCGGGGGCTGCGCCAGTTCCGCCCGAACGTGATGCTGAGCACCGGGGGCTACGGGAGCTTCCCGCCGAGCGTGGCGGCGCGCATCCTGCGGCT
The DNA here is from genome assembly GCA_034428315.1 of Dehalococcoidia bacterium. Taxonomy (GTDB): domain Bacteria; phylum Chloroflexota; class Dehalococcoidia; order Tepidiformales; family Tepidiformaceae; genus UBA2991. The sequence continues at coordinate 931 of DAOUID010000390.1, read as the reverse complement.
CCCCCTCGTCGTGTTCCTGCCGGATGTCGAACCGGGGCTGGCGGTGAAGGCCGAGAGCCGCCTGGCGACGCTCATCGCCGCCGCCACGGAGGCGGCGCTTCCGCGGTTGCCGGCGGAGAAGACGGTCGTGAGCGGCTACCCCGTGCGGGACGCCTTCCGCACGCCCCGGGAGAGCGCCCGGACGGCTCTGGGCTGGGGCGCGGACGAGCGCGTGCTGCTCGTCGCGGGAGCGACGCAGGGAGCGCAGGCGATCAATGGGGCGGTGTGGGAAGCGCTGGAGCAGCTCTGCGATCGCGCACGCGTCGTGCACATCACGGGGCCGGCCGCCTCGGGCGAGGCTGAGGCCGAGCGTACGGCGCTCCCCGAGCCGCTTCGCGGACGGTATGAGCCTGCTCCCTTCCGCGAGGACCTGCCGGCGTTGATGGTCGCCGCCGACCTGGCGGTGATGCGCGCGGGCGCCAGCACGCTCGGCGAGCTGCCGGCGGCGCGGCTCCCGGCGATCCTCGTGCCAGGCACGTTCGCGGGAGGGCACCAGCGCGAGAACGCGCGCTGGCTGGCCGAGCGCGGCGCGGCCGTCGTGCTGGAAGAGGCCGACATCGCGACGCTTGAGACTCACATCCTCAACCTGCTGGACGACGACGAGCGGCGGGGAGCGATGGCGGAAGCGGCGGGATCCGCCGGTCACGCGGATGGCGCCGAGCGGCTGGCGGCGATCCTGCGGGAGGTGGCGGCGCGATGACGGAACTTCGCGGACCGGTCCACATCGTGGGGATCGGCGGGATGCACATGTCGGCCATCGCGCAGCTGCTGCATGAGCGCGGCGAGCGCGTGCAGGGCAGCGACCTCGAGCCTTCGGCGCTGACGCGGAACCTGGAGGCGATGGGCGTGCGGGTCTTCACCGAGCACGCGGCGGCGAACCTCGGGGACGCCC
>DAOUID010000389.1:0-1671 GCA_034428315.1 Dehalococcoidia bacterium | reverse complement strand
TCGATCGACGAGGAGATCGCGAGGTTGAAGCTGCAGGCCATGAACATCGGTATCGACACGCTCACGGAGGAGCAGCGGCTCTATCTCTCCAGCTGGCAGACGGGCACATGAGCACGCCCCGGTTCGTAACCTCGGAGTCGGTGACGGAGGGGCACCCGGACAAGGTCTGCGACCAGATCTCGGACGCCATCCTCGACGAGATCCTGGCGCGGGATCCGATGGCCCGCGTCGCCTGCGAGACCTCGATCACGACGGGGCTCGTGCTGGTGATGGGCGAGATCACAACGAGCGCGTACGTCGACATCCCGCGGATCGTTCGCGAGACGGTGCGGGACATCGGCTACGTCTCCTCGGACATCGGCTTCGACTGGGAAACGTGCGGCGTGGTGACGGCGATCGACGAGCAGTCGCAGGACATAGCGGCGGGGGTGAACCGGTCGTGGGAGGCTCGCCACGGAGCGCGCGAGAGCGAGGAGCTGGACACGGGGGCGGGCGACCAGGGGATGATGATCGGGTTCGCCTGCGACGAGACGCCGGAGCTGATGCCGCTCAGCATCTCGCTGGCGCACCGGCTTGCGCGGAGGCTGGCGGAGGCCCGCAAGAGCGGGGAGCTGCCCTGGCTGCGCCCCGACGGCAAGTCGCAGGTGACGGTCGAGTACGGGGACGGCTGGGAGGCGCGCCGGGCGGAGTCGATCGTGGTCTCGACGCAGCACGCGCCGGACGTCGACCGAGAGGTCATCGAAACGGAGATCCGGCGGCACATCATCGACACGATCGTGGACAAGGCGCTGGTGGACGCCGACACGAAGATCTACGTGAACCCGTCGGGGCGGTTCGTGGTTGGCGGTCCGAAAGGCGATGCGGGGCTGACGGGGCGGAAGATCATCGTCGACACGTACGGGGGCGTCGCGCGTCACGGAGGCGGGGCGTTCAGCGGCAAGGATCCGACGAAGGTGGACCGCTCGGCGGCGTACGCGGCGCGCTGGGTGGCCAAGACGATCGTGGCCGCGGAGCTCGCGCGACGGTGCGAGGTGACGCTGTCGTACGCCATCGGCGTGGCGCAGCCGACCTCGATCAACGTGGAGACGTTCGGGACGGGCGCGGTTCCGGACGAGGCGATCATGGCGGCGGTGCGGCAGCACTTCGACCTGCGCCCCGGGGCGATCATCCGGGACCTCGACCTGCGCCGCCCGCTGTTCAAGGCGACCGCGGCCTACGGGCACTTTGGCCGCACCGGCCTCGACGTGCCCTGGGAGGACACGGGACGCGCGGCGGACGTCGCCGCGACGGCGAGACGCGGGGGGTAACGTTCGCCGGGCATGGACGCGATCATCCTCGTCGGAGGCCAGGGGTCGCGGCTTCGGCCGCTGACCCTGACGCGTCACAAGAGCCTGATCCCGGTTGCGAACCGCCCCGCGCTCGACCACCTGCTGGACTGGCTGGGGGACCACGGCGTGGTCCGGGCGGTGCTGGCGATGGGCCAACGGCAGGACGACCTCGTGGCGGCGTACCCGGAGGGGGCGCGCGGGGCGCTGACGGTCGCCCACGTCGTGGAGCGGGAGCGGCTGGAGTCGGGGGGCGCGATCCGGAACGCGGTGCGGTCGGCGGAGGTGGAGGGGCGCTTCCTCGTGCTGAACGGGGACGTGTACGTGGACTTCGACCTGGGGTCGG
>DAOUID010000388.1:0-6917 GCA_034428315.1 Dehalococcoidia bacterium | reverse complement strand
GAGAGGACGTAGCGGATACGAGGGTAGGCAAGGATGACGCTGGGCGCCTCCCTCTGCCAGAGCTGCTGGATCTGCTGGTACGCATCAAGGCGGATGAGCACGCTTGTGGTCGTGCGCCCGCGCTCGAGGAGGGCATCGATGACGATGCTGCCGTAGTTGGCGACGTTCGAGCCCGGGTGCGCGACCTGAGAGCTGTGCCAGGCGAGGTAGGGGTCGGGATCGGGTCCCTGGTCCCAGCCCGCGAGAGCGGCGTCGTAGGTGCGGGGAGTGAGGAAGTCGCGGTGGAGGACGGTGAAGCTGGTGCTCGCAACGGTGGCGCGGATGCCGATCGGTTCGAGCTGGCGGGCGATCTCGCGGGCGAGGGCGAGGTGCTGGGGGTCGTTGTCGGTGCGGATGGTGAGGCGAAACTCGGAGCCCTGGCGGATGAGGACGCCCTTGGTGGGGCTGCGGTACCAGCCGGCCTGCTCGAGCAGCTCGATCGCCTCCTCGGTGTCGCTGGGAGGGCTGTCCAGGGAGGCGTCGTAGGCCCAGGTGCCGGGGGCGATGGCCGAGGACGACGCCGTCGCGAGCCCGAGGAGGGCGTTCTCCACGAGGGTCTGCCGATCAAGGGTGAGGGAGATAGCGGTGCGCACCCGGGGATCGCGGAAGTACGCGGCCTGGCCGTTGTTGAGGTAGAGGACGAGGGAGACGGCCCGCTGCAGGTCCTCGTGGACGAAGCCCTCGATGGCGTCGAGCGAATCGAGCTGCGCCTGGCTAAGGTCCTGGCGCAGGAAGATCCCGTCGATTTCCCCCTGTTCGAGCGCGTGCCGGGCAGCGGCGAAGTCGGGCAGGAAGCGCAGCACGAAGACGTCGATGTGGGGCCGGCCGAGGTGGTAGCGGGGATTGGCGCTCAGGGTCGCTTCAAGCGACGTCACTGAGTCGAGGATGTAGGGACCGGCGCCGACGGGACGGGCGTTGAAGGGCGCATCGAAGAGGGCGGCGCCATCGAGCCCCTGGAGCAGGTGCTCGGGAAGGATGCCGACCGTTGCGAAGCGGGCGAGGAAGCCGGCATTGAGCGAGGGCAGCCGGATGATGACGGTGCGCAGGTCGGGCGTCCGCACTTCGACACCCGTCCAGGCCTCGCGGAGACGAGGGTCGCCCTGGAAGTCGGGCGAGCGGATGTGGTCAATCGTGAAGGCGACGTCGAGGGAGCGCACGGGGGCGCCGTCGTGCCAGCGGAGGTGGCGGTGGAGGCGGAAGGTGTAGGTGCGGCCGTCCTCGCCGACCTCTGGCAGGGGGGCGAGATCGGGGAGCAAACGGCCGTCCTCACCGACGCGCAGGAGCCCGGCGAAGATGAGGCGCGAGAGATCCTGGTCGGCGGCGTTATCGGCTGCGAAGAGGGGGTTGATGCGCTGCCATGCGCCGACGACGCCCTCGGCGTAGACGGTCTGCGGGGAAGGGGTGGGCGTGGCGAGGGGCTGGGGTTCGGGGGTTTCGCCCTCGGGGCGGGCGAAGACGACGACGAGAACGACCGCCGCCACGGCCGCAACAACGAGGAGGCCCCCGGCGAGGAGGGCGCGCTGCGAAGTCGCAACAGCACGAAGCATGGAGAAGAGGTTAGCGCCGGATCGGGGTTAGCGCTGGAACTGGACGCTCAGGAAGGACACGAAGAGGAACACGATGACGAGGATGATCGTGGCCTGGAAGAGGGTCTTCTCGAGGCCGCGCTTCGTGCGGTAGACGGAGTCGCCGGACATGCCGCCGAGGGCAGCCCCAAAGCCCGAGCCCTTCACCTGCAGGAGGACCGCGACGATAAGCAGGGCGGAAACGATGATCTGGATGGCGTTCAACATCAGCGGGTAGCGAGAGCGGCTTCTTCGGAGGGTGCGCTCTCGGTTTCGAGCGCTCCGTTCTCCCGGCCATGGTACACATCGAGCAGGGCACCGGCGAGCTTCAGGTAGTCGTGGCGGTAGCGGTTCTCGGCGGAAACGACATCGGCCTGGACGACACGCGTGTGCTTGAAGACGCGGGCATCGGGGTAGGCGAGCGTGACGGGGGTGGAGTGCAGTTCCTCGGGCAGTGCGCCCACGTTGTTATTGGCGATGACGGCCTCGATGAGGCCGGGAGCGGTATGGCGCTCGATGGCCTCGATGTGGTCGGCCACGCCGAAGTCGTCGGTCTCGCCGTTCTCGGTGGCGACGTTGCAGACGAAGATGCGCTGGGCGCCGGTGGAGAGCAGGGCCTTGCGCAGGTCCTCCACGAGCAGGTTTGGCATGACGCTCGTGTAGAGGCTCCCGGGGCCGATGACGACGAGGTCGGCATCAAGGACGGCGCGCACGGCGTCGGGGTGGGCCTCGGCGTTGGGGGGGTTCAGGAAGAGCTCGCGGATGCGGGCGCCGTGCTCGGTGATGTTGTGCTCACCGTGCACCAGCTCGTCGTCGTGGGTGCGGGCGGAGAGTGTCACGTCAGAGCGGGTGGAGGGGAGGATGCTGCCGCGCACGTTGAGGACCCGACCGGCCTCGTGAATAGCGGTCTCGAAGTTCCCGGTGACGCTGGCCATGGCGACGATGAAGAGGTTGCCGAAGGAGTGCCCTTCGAGGCCATCTCCCGAGCTGAAGCGGTGCTGGAAGAGGCGTGACATGAGGGGTTCGGCCTCGGCGAGGGCGGCCAGGCACTGGCGGATGTCGCCGGGAGCGACGACGCCGAAGTCCTGGCGCAAGCGTCCGGAGGAGCCGCCGTCATCGGCGACGGTGACGATGGCGGTGAGGTTGCTGGTGTACTCCTTGAGGCCGCGGAGGAGGACAGAGAGCCCCGTGCCGCCGCCGATGGCGACGACTCGGGGTCCGCGGCTGAGGACGCGCTTGGTGTAGAGCGACTGGGCCATGCTGCCGTTCTGGGCGCCGGGCCGGACGACGGCGTAGAGGAGCGACTGGTTCAGCTTCCAGAAGGCGATCCCGACGATCCCGATGGCGACGGACACGAAGATCACGCCGCGCGCCCAGCGGGGGATCATCTGGAGGGTGAGGTAGTGGGCGACGCCGGGGAAGTCGTAGGCGAGGTAGGCCTCGCGGAAGAGGTAGGCGGCGCCGAGGCTGAGGAGGGTGAGCCCGACGACGAGGAGGAGCAGCCATCGCTTGATGTGCATCCCTGGATAGAGCCAGGTCAAGAGAGAGTGATTGCGCATCCTGCGTGGCATTTCGCTGTCAAAGTCTACCAGCGGCAGCGCGTGTGTCGCAGGCGGAAGGCCCCCTACTCGTCGAGCTCGCGGGCGAGGAGCTCCTGTGCGACCTGGGGGTTGGCGCGGCCGCGGGTCTCGCGCATGACACCGCCGAGAAGGCGCTTGATGGCGGCGGTCTTGCCGCCGCGGTAGTCGGCCACGGCCTTCTCGTTCTCGGCGATCACCTGGCGAACGATGGCGACCAGCTCATCGCTCTCGCGGACCTGGGCGAGGCCGCCCTTCTCGACGATGGCGCCGGCGGCCTTGCCGCTCTCGACCATCTCGTCGAACACCTGCTTGGCGACCTGGCCGGTGACGGTTCCGCCTTCGGCGAGCTCGATGAGCTCGGCGAGAGCGGAGGGCTCGAGGGGGAACCGCTCCACCTCCGCATCGCGTTCGTTGGCCCAGCGCCCGACCTCGCCGAGCACCCAGTTGGCGGCGAGCTTGGCGGCGCGGGCGGGGTCGAAGGGGAGGGCGGCGGCGACGGCATCGGCGTAGTCGGAGCGGTCGCGGGCCTCGGCCAGGGTCGAGGCCTCGAAGTCGGAGAGGCCGAGGCCGAGGTAGCGCTCACGGCGGGCAGCGGGCAGCTCGGGAAGCTCGGCGCGGACGCCCTCGACAAAGTCGCGGCTGAGGGCGAGGGGAGGGAGGTCGGGCTCGGGGAAGTAGCGGTAGTCGTTCGCTTCTTCCTTGGAGCGCTGGGAGACGGTTTCCTGGCGGTCCTGGTCCCAGCCGCGGGTTTCCTGGGGGATCTCGCCACCCTCGCGAAGCACTTCCGCCTGGCGCTGCATCTCAAAGCCGAGGGCTTCGTAGACGGCGCGGAAGCTGTTCATGTTCTTGACCTCGACCTTGGAGCCGAACGCCTCTTGCCCGCGCGGGCGCAGGCTGATGTTGGCGTCGCAGCGGAAGTTGCCCTCCTCCATGTTGGCGCGGCTGGCGCCGATGGCGCGGAGGATGGCGCGCAGGCTCACGAGGTAGGCGCGGGCCTCCTCGGGGGAGCGGATGTCGGGCTCGCTGACGATCTCCATGAGGGGCGTGCCCGAGCGGTTGATGTCGATGAGGCTGTAGCCCTCGCCGGTGATGGGGTCGGTGCGGTGGAGGAGGCGGGCGGTGTCCTCCTCCATGTGCACGCGGGTGATGCCGACGCGGGTGGTTTCGCCGTCGACATCGACGTCGAGCCAGCCATCGTGACAGATGGGCAGGTCGTACTGGCTGACCTGGTAGCCCTTCATGAGGTCGGGGTAGGGGTAGTTCTTGCGGTCGAACTTGGAGAAGTCGGAGATCTCGCAGTTGAGGGCGAGGCCGGTCTTGACGATGAGGCGGATGGCCTCCTCGTTGATAACGGGCAGGACCCCGGGCAGCCCGAGGCAGACGGGGCAGACGTGGGTGTTGGGCTCGGCGCCGGAGTACTCGGCGCTGCAGCCGCAGAACATCTTGCTCTGGGTGATGGGCTGGCAGTGGACCTCAAGCCCGATGACGGTCTCGAACTCGGTGGCGGCGGCGGTCATGGGGGGCAGTGTATAGGGGGTGGGGACTAGTGACTGGTGACTGGTGACTGGTGACTGGTGAGTGGCGGGTGACCTGAGGGGAGGGGCGCGGGGAAGGTCCTTCCGCAGAGAGGCTTTCCGACAGAGGGTTCTGGCCTAACCTCCTGTTAGAACGGAACCAGTCCCGCGCTAGCGCAGCTCGATGTGGGGGGCGCCGCGGGTGACGCGGCCGATGGGGTGGAGGGGTTCGCGGTCGGCGGCGAAGGCGGCTTCGAGGACCTTGGCCTTGCGGGCGGGACAGGCGAGGAGGAGGCCGCCGGAGGTCTGCGGGTCGAAGGCGAGGGCGGCGAGCTCGGGGGAGACTCGCCGGCCGAGGGTGAGGTTGTCGCCCACCCAGTCGCGGTTGCGGCCCTCGCCGCCGGTGTGGGCGTCCATGGCGGCTGACTCGAGGGCGCCGGGGAGGAGGGGAAGAGCGGCGGACTCGATGGTGGCGGCGACGCCGGAGCGCTCGACCATCTCCCAGAGGTGGCCGAGGAGGCCGAAGCCGGTGACGTCGGTGGCGGCGCGCAGGCGGTGGGCGGTGGCAAGGTGGGCGGCGTGGCGGTTGAGGCGCAGCATCGACTCGATGGCAGTGTCGAGCCAGGCCGGTTCGCCACGACCGCTGCCTGTGGAGGAGAGGATGACGCCCGTGCCGAGGGGCTTCGTCAGGTAGAGGCGGTCGCCGGGTCGGAGGGCGGCCTTGCGCAGCAGGCGGGAGGGGTTGGCGAGGCCGAGGACGCTGAGGCCGTACTTGGGCTCCTCGTCCCAGACGGTGTGGCCGCCGGCGACGGCGCCGCCACCCTCGGCGACCTTGTCCGCGCCGCCGCGGATGATCCCGGCGGCAACGTCGGGCGGCAGGTCCTCGGGGAAGGCGGCGACGTTGAGGGCGAGCACGACCTCGCCGCCCATGGCGTAGACGTCGGACATAGCGTTGGCGGCGGCGATGGCGCCGTACTGCCAGGGGTCGTCGACGAGCGGCGCGAAAAAGTCGACCGTGGCGATGACGGCGGTACGCGCGTTGATGCGGTAGACGGCGGCGTCGTCGGGCGTCCCGAGCCCGGCGAGGAGGTCGGGATGGGCTTCGGGGTCGAACGCGTCGGTCAGCGGCGACAGAACCTGCGCCAGGGCCTCGGGGCCCGCCTTGGACGCTCAGCCGCCGCAGCCGGTCAGGTCGGTGAGCCGGATCTCGTGTGCGGTCACGGGACGATCGTAAGGGACTGAAGCGTAGCGGGATCGGGGCGTGCCAGAATGACGGCGTGAGCCTGGATCCGGACACGATCATGGCGGCGCTGGCCGAGCTGTACGGCGAGCCGGTGTCGCGGCCCCACGGCGACGCGGTGGCGGAGCTGGTGCTGACGGTGCTCTCGCAGAACACGTCGGACAAGAACAGCGGCCGCGCGTTCGTGCAGCTGATGCGGCGCTACCCGGGGTGGGAGGCGATCGCGGAGGCGCCGCTGGACGAGGTGATCGCGACCATCCAGACGGGGGGCCTGGCCCAGCAGAAGGGTCCGCGTATCCAGCGCATCCTGGAAGCGGTACGGGAGCGGGCGCCGGACTGGAACCTCGCGTTTCTGGAGGAGGAGCCGCTGGAGGAGGCGCGCGCCTGGCTGCGGGGCCTGCCGGGGGTGGGCCCGAAGACGGCGGCCTGCGTGCTGCTGTTCGCGCTGGGACGACCGGCGCTGCCGGTCGATACGCACGTCGAGCGCGTGGCGAAACGGCTCGAACTCGTCCCTTCGAAGACGACACCCGAGCAGGCGCACGAGCGGCTCGAAGCGCTCGTGCCGCCGGAGTCTTACTACCGTTTCCACATGCTGCTCATCAAGCACGGGCGGCGGACGTGCGCCGCGCGTGCGCCACGGTGCGAGGTCTGCCCGCTGGAGGCGGCGTGCCCGAGTAGCGTCCTGGGCGAGGGCGTGGCCGGCTAGGGGGCTTCGTCGCGGGCGCCGACCTCGGGCTGGCCGGGCTCGGGGTCCGCGGACGCGGGCGCGGCGCGAAGCCGGTCGAGCAGGCCGGACACGCCGGCAAGGGCGGGGAGGCGGAGGCCGCCCCGATCGGACTGTTCGTGAGCGGGACCGGGGACGGCGGCGAAGGGGAGGGCGGGGCCGGTGTCGTACGCGACCGGGTCGAGCGACTCATCGGAGAAGAAGCGGTTGGCGATCAGGCCGAAGAGGCGACCTGCGACCGCGATGATGAGCCCG
>DAOUID010000387.1:0-2900 GCA_034428315.1 Dehalococcoidia bacterium | reverse complement strand
TGAACTGGTGGACCAACACGTACTCGCTGTTAGTCCCGAACGAGGACTCGTGCTTCGCCTCTCCGATGAACAGGTGGCGTGGTGACTCCAGAACGATGTCGACCTCGGTGTGGAGCAGATTGCTGGCGAGCTCGGAGATCCGGTCGTGCTTCCGTGTTGCCCCCTCGTCGTCCTGGGGCTCCATGCAATAGTTGTGGGGTCTGAGGTCTCTCAGCTTGCCGCGTCCCTTGAACCCCTTGGTGAACTCCTGGATGTCTTTGCGCAGCCCCGCGAACTCCTTGGAGTAGTGTCCGGCGAGCGTGTCTTTCTCCGTCTCGCGTTTCTTCCGCATCTGCTCGAAGTGGTCACGCATCCCGCACCAGAACAGTTCCAGCCGCACGTCCCCCGGTCTGAGTGCCGCCCGCGCGTCTTCGTGGGCGAGCAACCGTCTCGCAAGCCTGACGCTGTTCGCTCCGAACAGCGGCGCGAAGTGCCGCGCCGTCTTCCAGTTCTCGGTTCGGTTCGTGATTCCCAGGATTGCCATGGCTTCCTCCTAAGCTAGACATCGACAGAGGTCGTTGGGCCAACAGGGCTGGGGGCAGGGACCAAGAGCCAACAGCCAAGAGCCAACAGCCCGCACTGAACGCGCCTAGCCGCGTTCCTTGCGAATCAGCTCCGCTACCCGCTCCCCGATCATGATGCACGTCAGGTTCGTGTTCGCCCGCACGATCTCCGGCATGACCGACGCGTCCACCACCCGCAGCCCCTCCACCCCGTGTACGCGGCACTGTGCGTCCACGACCGCCCCCGGGTCGCTCGCCGGACCCATCCTGGCCGTGCCCACCGGGTGGAAGTTGTGCGACCCGTTCGCCCGGATGTACGCATCCAGCGCGTCGTCGTCGGCCAGCACTTCCGCCGAGGGCGTCTCCAGCCCCTCCGCGTACTGCGCGATGGCGGGGTGCTCCCCCATCCGCAGCGAGAGCTGCAGGCCCTCGCGCAGCCGCCGCACGTCGGCATCCTCCTCGTCCGAGAAGAAGTTCAGCTCGATTCGCGGCTGCGCGGCGTGGTCCGCGCTCTCGAAGTGGAGCCGTCCCCGCGACTTCGGCCGCTGCAGGATCACGAGCAGGGCGAAGTTCCCCTCCCGCCCCGGGAAGTGGTTCACCATGTAGATCTGCATGTCGTTCGTCTCGCCGCCGCTCGCCGTGTAGCGCAGCATCGTCTGCACGGGCGGGTCGGGCATCACCGACACCCCCGGCTTCGACCCCCACACGACCGAGCAGAGCGGGTGGTCGATCAGGTTGCGGCCTACACCCCGGAGCTCATGGACGAGCGTCGCCCCCACCGCCTCCACATCCTCCGCTGCCCCGATCCCCGACCGCACCAGGATCGGCGGCGACATGATCGCCCCCGCCGAGAGGATTACCTCGCGCCCCAGCACCGTCTGCGTTTCGCCGTCGCAGTCGACCTCCACCCCCGTCGCCCGCCCGTCCTCGATCAGCACGCGCTTCACGAGGCAGCCGCCCCGGATCGTCAGGTTCAGGCGGTTCCGGATCGGCTCCAGGTACGCCATCGCCGTCGAGACGCGCGTATCGACGTTCCGGTTCTGCGCCATCGGGCTGATGCCCGTCGCCTCCGGGTCGTTGAAGTCCTCCGCGTAGGGGAAGCCTTCCTCCTGGCACACGTCGATGAACGCCTGCGCCAGCGCCCGCATCTCGTCCGGCCGCCAGCGCACGATCGGCAGCGGCCCGCTCTTCCCGTGGAAGTCCCCCGAGGCGTCGAGGTCGTGCTCGAGCTTCCGGAAGAACGGCAGGCAGTCCTCCCACGACCACCCCTCGTTGCCCAGCGCCGCCCACTCGTCGAAGTCCTCTGGCGTGCCCCGGATCGCGAGCGTGCCGTTCACCGCCGAGGAGCCGCCCATCACCCGGCCGCGCGGGTAGTAGACCTCCCGGTCGGGCGTGGCGTTCGCCGAGAAGCCCCAGTCGTGGTCGACCACCGACACCCGGTGCGCGTAACGAAGGTCGTGCGGAGTCGCATCCGTGGTGGCGTAGTCCGGCCCCGCCTCCAGCAGCAGCACCGAGCGGCCGGCGTCTTCGCTCAGGCGTGCTGCCAGCGCCGCCCCCGACGACCCCGCCCCCACCACGATGTGGTCGTAGACCGTGCTCACGGCGCGCAAGCATACCGGCCTCCTCGACCTCATTGACAAGCGCGAGAGCGCCGCTGACCATGCCGCCCACTGCGGAAAGTCCCCCCGAGAGGTGCCCAATGGCCGACAGAATCGAAGGCGTCACCGTCGACGAGAACGTGATGATCCCGATGCGCGATGGCGTCCGGCTCCAGGCCGATGTTTACCGCCCCTCCGGCCCCGGCAGGTTCCCCACGCTCGTCTCCCGCACCCCGTACGGACGCACGGCCCTCGGCCCCCTCGTCATGGCCGACTTCTGGACCTCCCGCGGGTACGCCGTCGTCACCCAGGACACCCGCGCCCGCTTCGGCTCCGAGGGCGACTCCTACGAGCCCCACGTCAACGAGGCCCTCGACGGCTACGACACCATCGAGTGGGCCGCCGCCCAGCCCTGGTCGACCGGCTCCGTCGGCACATACGGCCAGTCCTACCTCGCCGCCGTCCAGTACATGGTCGCCGCCGAGTCGCCACCCTCCCTGAAGGCGCAGATGCCCGTCTCCGGTTCGACCGACTTCAAGCAGAGCTGGATCTACCACAGCGGCGGCGCCTTCGAGCACGGCTGGATGGCCGCCTACGCCACCTCCAAGGCGCGCGACACCGCCCGCCGCCTCGGCCTCGATCCCGACCTCCCCGAGCTCGAGTCCGAGCTCGCCCAGGCCGACGGCTTCCGCCCCCTCCTCGACCACTCCGCCCGCGAGATGCCCATGACCGCCTGGGCCGATCGCCTCTCGACCATCGC
>DAOUID010000386.1:0-1536 GCA_034428315.1 Dehalococcoidia bacterium | reverse complement strand
AACAGCAAGAGGCCGGGCGCTGGGCCCGGCCTCTTGGGTGGGTGCGGAGGGGTGGGTCGGCTAGGCGCCCTGGAACTCGAAGTCGGGCTCGTGGCCGAGGTAGAGCTTGCCGATGGTCTCGTAGAGCGGATGCGCGACCCAGCGGTGGGAGGCGCAGCCGTGCGCGTCGCGGAGCTTGCGCTCGAGCGGGCTGTACATGCGCGCGCCGGTGGTGCCGGCGGTGTTGTGGATCAGGTCCACGGCGTGCATGCAGGCGTTGGCGGCGAAGGTGCAGGCAAGCCGCGCCTTCTTCGTGATTTCCGCGCTGGGGTGCTCGGCGCCGGCGTGGAGCTCGTCCTCGACCTCGCGCATCGACTCCATGACGAAAGCGCGGGCGGCCTGAACGGTCGCTTCGGCCTCGCCCGTGCGGTACTGGGCCACGGGGCGCTCGCGCAGGGTGCCCGACGAGAGCATCGGCACCTTGTTCTGGGCGAGGTCCTCGAACACGTCGAGGGCGCCACGGCCGACACCGAGGGCCACCGCCGCCTTGTTGTAGGAAAGGCGGAGGGGCACCGGGATGCGGAACACGGGGTTCGGGTAGTGCGCCGGGAGCGATACCAGCTCCACGTCCCGCCACTTCTTCTCGATGATGGCGCCGTCGCACTTGACGTCGTGGCTACCGGAGCCGCGCAGGCCGGCGACGTCCCAGGTATCGACGATCTCGAACTTGGACTTGTTGACGAAGAACATCTTCGTCTTGGGCATGCCGGTGGCCTCGTCCATGATGGGGCCCTCGGCGTCTTCGCTCTCGAAGATGGGGCAGGCCATGAAGGCCCACTCGACCTGGTGGCAGCCACTCTGGAAGGTGGTCTGGCCCCAGATCTTGTAGTCGCCGTTGGGCTGCTCGACGGCCTTGCCGGGGATGGTCCCGGGGCCGCCGCCGCCGCACATGATGACGCGCGGGTTGTCGAGATAGACCTCCTTGGCGAGGTCCTTATCCATGCCGCCGGCGGCCATGGCGTTGATCTCGGAGCCGATCATCACGTTCCAGCCGACGGAGGCGTCGATGGCGGAGATGGCCTCAAGGACCTCGATGGTCTCCATCGAGCTGGCGTCCTCGCCGCCGAGCTCGGGGGGGAGGGTGAAGCGGAAGATGCCCTCGTCGATGAGGATGTTCACCGTTTCGTCGGGGAGGCGGCGCAGCTTCTGGGCTTCGTCGCCGCCTTCGCGGATTACCTGGGTGAGCTTGTGCACGCGCTCGAGCGCGGTGCCTTCGAGCGTCGTTGAGGCTACTGCCACTGGGGCCTCCCTGTTGTTTCCTGAGGATCGTTGCCGTGTGAGCGAATCGAGTATACGCAACAGGGGGCGAACGGGGGCAAGTGCCGGGAAGGCGGTTGACGCAGGGGGGCGCCCCGCCTAGCGTGGAGGGTGCAAATTCCGTAACGGAATCTGCCGCCGGGGGGGCCGAAAGGCTGAGATCCGTAAGGACCACCCCAGGAACCTGATCTCGGTAATGCGAGCGTAGGGAAGCGGCGTGAAGGTAACAGCTTCGGCAGC
>DAOUID010000385.1:0-9560 GCA_034428315.1 Dehalococcoidia bacterium | reverse complement strand
TGCGTCAGCGCCGTCAGGTTCGCCAGCCCCGGCGGCATCGCGCCGGTGAGCCGGTTGCCGTCCAGCCGCAGGCGCGTCAGCTTCCTCAGGTTCCCGAGCTCCGCCGGTATCGGGCCGCTCAACTGGTTGTTGTGCAGGGCCAGACCCTGCAGCTCCCTCAGATTCCCGATCTCCGCCGGAATCGCGCCGCTCAGCCGGTTGTCCCTGAGCCAGAGGCTTCTGAGCTTCTCCAGGTTCCCGAGCTCGGCGGGAATCGCTCCCGTCAGCCGGTTGAGGGTGAGGGTCAGGCTCGTCAGCTTCGTCAGATATCCCAGCTCGGCGGGAATCGCGCCCGTCAGCTGGTTCTGTGGCAGGACAAGGGTCTGGAGCTCCGCGAGGCTCCCGAAGCTGGAGGGGATAGTCCCGTTGAGACCGCTCGCCCGCAGGCTCAGGCCGGTCACCCGTTGGGGCGTACCCCCCAGGGTCACGCCGCTCCAGCTCGTCATGGCGGTCTCGGAGCTCCAGTCGAGCGTGGCCGTTCCCGCCAGCGTGTTCCTGCCCACCAGAAGCGCTTCGCAGTCTTCCTTCAGGCGCGGGTTGGTGGCGGGGTCAACGCCCAGCGTCGTCTGTGTACAGACCAGCGGCGACCCCGTGAAGTGCGCCGTCGCCGTGGTGTCTTCGCTCAGCTGGAACGAGGAGGGGTTACGGTGGTCATCGTAAACAACGCCACCACCAAAGTTGATGGCCCAGTGGCTGAACCTGCAGCCGTCCTCCACCGCCGAGGCAGTGACCCTGACATAGGATTCATGGGGAAAGGTCCACTCGGTCGCGGGGGAGGGCGTGGACGTGTCGCTCGTCTCCTGCGCCGTTGCGGTGGCGCAGCTCGCAGGTGAGACCTGTGTCGTGAGGCGGTTGGTCGACTCTTGCGCGACCGCTCGAGAGGCGGAATCGCTCGACGTCTGGACGATGACCAGCGCCAGCCCGGCGACCAGCATCGAGAGCAGTCCCAGGACCAGACGCCGCTTACCCACAATGCACCCGCGCGCCGGAGGCGCGCCGAGTCACGAGGCCGCCACGAAGGCGACGAGAACGGTGGGCACGAGTTCTGAGCATGACACGCTGCTCCTGCTGCGAGGGGATTTCAGTCGTGCTTCAGACAAGCTCTCGTCGTCCTTGTGGGAGCCCTGTCTGAGCCAAGGCGCAACTATGCCAGCAGGACAATTACTGTTGTGTGACTTTTCTTCCCGATTTCCGTAATGCTTTGTAACTATTTCCGGGCGCCCTGTTGAGGTCGCCGATAGGGCCATGAGACCCGCGCACAGGCTGCGCCGGTTGCGGACGCGGAGCGGCAGGATTCGTTGAGCACGGATGTGAGGTTCCGGTGAGGAGCTGACAGCTTGCCCTTGTGGAGCCGGGGGCGACTGTGGCGCCAGGCATATCACCGTTATGTGACTAGTGCGGCGACTTGGTGCAATCACTTGTAACTTCCCGGCAGGTGCGACAGGATTGCCCCCGGTGACGCCGACTCCCACGACCCGCACGCAGGGGGCGCCGCACTTCCTCCAGCACTTGAAGGACGGTGACGAGTGAGCCGACCGGACGAACGAGACCGCGAGATAGCGGAGCTGCGCGAGCGTTTCGCCCGCCTGAGCGAGGCCAGCCTCCGGATCAGCGAGAGCCTGGACGTCGATACCGTGTTGCAGGAGGTGGTGGACAGCGCCCGGGCGTTGACGGCCTCACGCTATGGCGCGATCACGGTCCGGCGCGAAACCGGACGGCTGTCCGACCTGATTGTCTCCGGATTGTCCGAGGAGGAACGCCAGGGACTGCTGGACATGCCTCAGGGGCCGGCGTTCTTCGAGTATCTCAGCAGGCTAGGAGAGCCGTTGCGGGTTTCCGATGTCGGCAGCCACATGAGCGCATTGAATATGCCGAGTTTCCTCCCGCCGGTGCGCGCGACCTCCCTCCTCGTGGCGCCGATTCGTCACCAGGGCGTCGGGGTCGGCACCATCTATCTGGCCCATGACCGCGACGACCGACAGTACACCCGCGAGGACGAGGAAACGCTGGTGATGTTCGCCTCCCAGGCGGCCATGGTCATCGCGAATGCCCGCCGCCACCGGCAGGAGCAGCAGACAAGGGCCGACCTTGAGACGCTGATCGACACCTCGCCCGTAGGCGTGGTGGTCTTCGATGCCACCACGGGGGCGACCAGGTCCTTCAACCGGGAGGCCCGGAGAATCGTCGACAGCCTGCGTGATCCCGACCAGACGCTGGAGGACCTCCTCGACGCGGTGACTTTCCGGCGTGCGGACGGGCGCGAGGTCTCCCTGCGGGAGTTCCCGATGGCGGAGCTGCTGAGCACGGGGGAGACGGTACGGGCCGAGGAAATCGTCCTCGGCGTCCCAGACGGAAGTCGCGTCACCGTGCTGCTCAACGCCACGCCCATCCACTCCGACGAGGGGGTGGTCGAATCGCTGGTCGTCACCCTGCAGGACATGGCGGCGGTGGAGGAGCTTGAACGACTGCGGGCCGAGTTCCTGGCGATGGTGAGCCACGAGCTGAGGGCGCCCCTGACCTCCATCAAGGGCTCTGCCGCCACGGTGCTGGACTCCTCCTCGGAGCTCGACCCGGCCGTGGTGCGCCAGTTCTTCCGCATCATCGGAGACCAGGCCGACCACATGCACGAGCTGGTCTCCGACCTGCTGGACGTGGCCCGCATCGAGACGGGCGAGCTGGCGGTCGGTCCCGAACCCGCGGAAGTGGCCGTGCTGGTGGACCGCGCGCGGAGCGCCTTCCTGAGCTCGGGAGGGGGGAACAGCGTGTCCGTCGATATCGGGCCGGACCTGCCCCTGGTGGCGGCGGACCGGCGGCGCATCGTGCAGGTGCTGGGCAACCTGCTCTCCAACGCAGCCCGTCACTCCCCAGAGTCGTCCATCATCAGGATGACCGCGGAGCGGCAGGGCGTTCACGTGGCGGTCTCGGTAGCCGACGAGGGACGAGGCATCCCGGCGGAGAGCCTGCCGCACCTGTTCCGCAAGTTCTCGAGGACGCAGTCGGGGGAGGAGGAAGGGGACACGGGCCTCGGCCTCGCCATCTGCAAGGGGATCGTGGAAGCGCACGGGGGCCGCATCTGGGCCGAGAGCGAGGGCCCGGGGCTGGGGGCGCGGTTTACCTTCACCCTTCCCTCGGTGGAGGAGACGGGGAGCAGCGCTTCAGCCGGGCTTCCGCCGGTCCCGCTGCCCGCCCCCTCGCCACACGAGCAAAGGGAGGCGGAGGGACGGCTGCGCGTCCTCGCGGTGGACGACGACCCCACCGATCTCCGCTACATACGCGACGCCCTCGTCCAGGGAGGCTACGCGCCGCTAGTGACCGGAGACCCACGGGAAGCGCTCGGCCTGATGGAGGCGGAGAAGCCCGACCTGGCGCTGCTGGACCTGATGCTACCCGGAACGAACGGCATCGACCTGATGAGGGACATCCTGAAGACGGCGGACGTGCCGGTCATCTTCCTGTCCGCCTACGGCGGGGACGATCTCGTCGCCCGGGCCCTCGAGATGGGGGCCGTCGACTACGTGGTCAAGCCATTCTCGCCAACGGAGCTAGCGGCCAGGATCAAGGCCGCTCTGCGCCGGAGGGCGGCCGCGGAGCCCTCGGAGCCCTACGTGCACGGCGAGCTGACGATCGACTACGCCGGGCGCAGCGTGACTCTCGCCGGCCGCCCGGTGCGCCTGACCGCGACGGAGTACGGGATGCTCGCCGAGCTGTCGTCCAACTCCGGGCGGGTGCTGACCCACCAACACCTGCTGGAGCGGGTCTGGGGAGAGAGAAGCGACGGCGACGTGCGCCGCATGCGCACCATCGTCAGCAAGCTCCGGCGCAAACTGGGAGAGGACGCCCACAACCCCCGGTACATCTTCACCGAGTCCCGCGTCGGCTTCCGCATGCCCAGGGGGCAGGCCTAAAGGGTCCGGCCTTGAGCAGGGCGGCATGGAGCGGGCAGCCGAGGTGAATCACGGCTGCCCGCTCCGGACGCCGAGCGTGAGGCCGGGGTCAGTTGCACGTGCTGCGGCGGCTGGGGGCGATCATGGCGCAAAAGCGGTCAAAGGCTTCCGGGTCGCTGAAAATGTCACGGGCCCGCTGAATGATTATCGAATAGCAGGCGTCCTGCCCGTCGGTATCGCTCACCATCGAGCACATGGTTAGAGCCTCACTTGCACCGGATGCTTCCCGGAACCGGGCCTGGACGGAGCCTTCGATGCAGGAGACGCGGCTCGGCCCAGGCGGAGCATGGCTGCACAGCTGGATGGCCCCGGACGGATCGCCGCCGGTAGCGCCCCCCACATCTCGCCCGTAGCTCAGGAAGCAGTGGATCCGAGCTTCCTGCGGAGCTTCCGTACAGGCCTGGGCGACCTTCGAGAAGTCCCGCTCAAAGACCCGCAGCATGTGGGACGTCTGGAAGAAGTAGCAGGCCGGGACGTACCGCTCGGCGACCACGTCGCAGGGGAAGTGGGGGGCGTCGTTCTTGAGGTACTGGGTGGTGTGTCCCATCGCACCCGCCAGTCCTCCCACGACGTTCTCCATGAACACCCCCGAATGGCAGGAGGCCTGGTCCAGCGGGGTAGGCATGCGATCACAGAACTCCAAGGCATCATGAAGCTCATATGTGGTCCAGGCCATCAACCCGTGCCCTACGCCATGGATGCACTGGTGACGGAGGAAGGCATTGGGCGCGCCGCCACAGAGCATGGCCACATCCTGCTCCAGGTTTACCGTCCCTCGAGAAGCGAAGAGCGCTTCGGTGGCGCCGTGAAAGGAACCTGCCTGGCACTCGTGACCTGACAAGGCGAATGCCGCCGCCCCAAACTCCTCGAACGCCGCTCGTCCCAGGACGTGGGCGCGTTGGTGACAGTCGCTGGGGAGATGAGCCTCTCCCTGGCTCAGGAGCCGGACGGTTTGCTCGGGACCGTACCGCTTCATGAACCGGACCAGGAGGGCGTCGTCCGAGAAGAGATCCACGATCTCTTGCGTCGAGACAGCGCCCAAGGGCTCGAACGTGCGGTCGGCGAAGGTAATGTCGAGAGGTTCCGCTGGTGGTCCGGACTCACCGCCCAGGACCACAACCAGCCCGCCCTGTTCGGGCTCGAGCTGGTTGTGGAAGCGCCAGAACCCCCTACTCTCGAAGGTAAACGCGTGTGTCTCGCCAGGTGGAATCGGCCTGTCAGCGTCGAATGCAGGGAGGGTCGCGTGGGTGGGGTGACTGTTGGAGGCAGGCCAAAAGGATCGCTCGGACTCGTTCACGAACAGGACCTCGGTACCCGGCGTGATGTCGAGCCGACTCGGAACAAAACCTCCGTCACCCGCATACACGATCACCGGAGCGTTCAACCCATACTCGGGACCGGGAGAAGTCGAGTCATCGGGAGCTGTCCCGAGGTTCGACACCCACGTGGCGGTGACAACCACGGCAACGGTGACGGCCACAAGAACCCCGACCAGGCCCAGAGCAAGATTCTGCCTGCCTGCCAAGCGTCAGTCGGAGGAGCTTGTTGGCGACCCGGTGAAGTGGGCGGTGACCGGCATGTCCATGATCAGCTGGAACTGCGCGGGGTTCGAGTGGAGCTTGTAGATGAACCCGAAGTCGAGCCCCCAGTAGCTGAACGTGCAACCCGCCGCCGCCGTGGCCGTCACCCTGACGTAGGCTCCCTGGGGGAACGTCCACGAGCTCGCCGCCGCAGGATTGGACGTTTCGCTTGTCTCCGTCGCGGTGACGGTACCGCATCCCGCCGGCGAGACGGGCGTGGTGAGCGTGTAGGTGGGCGCGGGGGTAGGTGCGGGCGTGGGGGTGGCTGTCGGGGTGGCTGTCGGGGTGGGTGTGGGCGTGGGTGTGGAATCATCCACGTCGGTGACCGTGACCGTCACCGTCGCACCCGTCGAGTCGCCTTTCGCGCCCTCCGCCGTCACGGTCAGCGTGTAGCTCGCCGTCGTCTCGTAGTCGAGCGACGCCGCCACCGTGATCGCGCCCGTGCTCCCATCGATCGCGAAGGCGTTGGACGTGTTGCCCGCGCTGATCGTGTAGGTCAGCGTGTCTCCCGTCGATGTCGCCACGACCGTTCCAACGGCCGTACCGGCGGCTGCGTCTTCCGCCACCGTGAAGCTGTACGGCGTCCCGCTGAAGACAGGGGCGGTGCAGCCGCTCGTGGTCACCGGCAAGGCCGCCGACGGGTCGCTCCACGCCGCGGTGTACGTGGTGCCACTCCCGTAGACGCTTGCCCGGAAGGCATACGCGGTTTCGCAACTGAGGCCGTCCACCGTGTGCGCCGCAGTCGTGACGCTGGCACTGTCCTCCGTCCACGTTGTTTCGGTACCCAGCCGGTACTCCACGCTGTAGTTGCTCGCGTTCGACACCGGCGCCCAGCTCAGCCGGACCCGGTCCTGGCCAGCCGACGCCGCCAGGACCCGCAGCGCCGGCGGCCGGCAGTAGAGCAGCGACAGCGAACTCAGGTCGTTCGTCGCGATCGATTCCAGCGCCACCGGGATGCACCCCGTGAGGCCGCTATTCCCAGACAGGTTCAGCGTCGTTAGTGACGACAGATCGCTCAGTTGGTCCGGGATCGCCCCCCTGAGGCTGTTGTCCGACAGGTCCAGCGTGGTCAGCGACGACAGATCGCCCAGCTCGTCCGGGATCGCCCCGGTGAGGCTGTTGTCCGACAGGTCCAGCGTGGTCAGCGACGACAGATTGCTGAGCTCGTCCGGAATCACCCCCGTCAGGCTTTCACTCGACAGATCCAGCCCCGTAACCCGCTGCGGCGTGCCGGCCACCGTCACGCCGTCCCAACTCGTGATGACGGCGCTCGTGGTCCAGTTCAGCGTCCCCGTCCCTCGGAGCTCATCCTGCAGGGCAAGCAGCACGCCACAGTCGGCCACCAGACCCGGCTTCGACGACGGGTTGGCGACGGCCGTACCACTCCCACACGGTGATGCTGGAGTGGCCGTCCTCGACACATAGGAGCTCGTGCCGGTCGTGGTCTTCGTGGCCACGCCAACTTCGTACCGGCTGCCGTTGGTCAGGTCCGCAATGGTGTAACTCGTCGCCGTTCCCGCGTCTTTCGTCGTCCAGGTCGAGGCTGTCTCAAGCTTGTACCTCACCTCGTAGCCGGTAACTGTTCCCCAGTTTCGCTGACTGTCCTGACTCGAGCGTGTCGACGTATCGGACCCGCCGCTCTGACTTTGCACCGCGTCCCAATTCAATACGATGGAGCGGTTTCCGGAAATCGCGACCACGCCTCCGGGCGATGGCCTTGGATTGCTCCTCGGTGTTCCCGACCCAATGTTGCTGGCCGTCTGTACTCCAAGCACGCGGTTCTTTGCCTTGAGGGGGTCAGCCTTCCCAACCGCTACCACCTGCACGTGGTAGGAAACGCTGGCCAACCCCGCTATGACGTGCCTTGAGGCACTGGCAGACAGGGCGCTACCCTGGTTGGCCACCGTCCAGTCGGGCGTCACCGTGAGAATTGGATCGTTGAGCCGGTAGCGCACCTTGTAGCCCGCAACTGACGGGCCACCTGCTGGCGAGGTCCAGGCCACGACAAGGGATCCATCCCCGGGCGTGACCGTGACATCGGGCTTGAGGGGTCCCGCACGCACGCCGGCCGCGGGAAACTCGGCCGACAGTGACGGATCGCCCACCTGATTGATGGCCTGCACCCGGAAACGATGAAGCTTGTCGACATCAGCAGCCGCGGGCGTATACACGTAGCTCGTGGACGTTATCGGCGAGTCGGTGGCGACCAACTGTTCGTCCGACCACGTCTTGGCCTTCTTGACACCACGGCCCGACCATCCGGTCTGCGTCTGGTAGTAGACCTTGTACTCCGTGACCTCGGGGTTTGCCGTGACTTGATTCCAGTTAAGCAGCACACCACCTGGAGTGGGGCTGGCTGACAGCACTGTTGGCGGCGCGGGCCGAGCGAAGTGCAACTGAAGCAAAGCACTACCCTTGAACGTACATGGGTCGCCCTCGGCACCGATCTGGTTATCGCTTGAACTGGCGCCTTGCGTCACTTCAATATTGGCGGACACCCCGATTGGTGCATCGTCATTGACGTCGTAGTAGACATCTTTACCCAGACCGCTCCAGTTTTCGGAGAAGTTATTGAAGAAATTTGTTGCTCCCGTTCCAACAATATCCCCCCAGGGGTGAGGATACTCGTGGCCCCAGGCCCTCTCCCCCTGCACGACAATGTGAGCAAACCTCCAGTAGAAATCATTCACCGAAAGTGGTGTCTCCCTAGAGGTGGTGGGAAGATCTGAGGGGATGACATGATCAAGTTTCGCGTCGTGGAACCTGATGGATCGGATGTGAACCCGTCCTTCTGTCGGGTGTACAGTAAATTCCACTGAAATATTGAAGGTGTAATTCAACCGTCCGAACGAGCAATACTCGTCAGTGCGACCGGGGAGATATGCGTATGGATGCATGTCATCAGGGTCCACACCCCATGACCTTCCGTCCCACGCAGTCGTCGTGACACGGTGCAAGCCAGAGGTACGGATGTCGGAATGCTGCTGCACTCTGGCTGACGCTGGCGCTATGGGACGACGGTCGGTGAAAGAGACGAGAGTCGTGCCATGAGTGCCAACCGTAACGCCGCTCGGGAGCGAGCCGAAGCCTAGTCTCACGCTCTCCGCGTTCTCGATTTCGGTGTCGTACGTCGCCTCGAAGACAAACGTCTTCCTGGTTTCACCACTGTTGAACGTGACACTGGCCGGTACGCCTGAGAAATCCGAAGCGCTGGCGTCTCCCCGGGGAGTGGCTGTGAGGGGGATGGTGACTGTGCGCCCCGGATCGGCACTCAGCGAGACGCTAACGGTGACCGTGCCCCCTTCGCGAACCGGATGGCTGGAGGCGCCGAAGCTGACCGAGACCGTTGTCGGCGTCGTGGTCGCTGTGGACGTGGCCGTCGTCGTGGCTGTCGTGGTGGTCGTGGCTGTCGTGGTTGTCGTGACTGTCGGCGTCGGCGTGTCTTCCCCTTCCTCCTCCTCTTCCTCGCACCCTTCAGGGGTCGGCGTGATCGAGCAGTCGCGGGCAATGGTCGTCGTGGTCGCCGTCGTTGTCGTGGTCGCCGTCGTTGTCGTGGTCGCCGTGGCTGTTGTGGTCGCCGTCGCTGTCGCTGTGGCAGTGGTGGTCCCCGTGGCCGGCGGGGTGCCGTCCCCACCGCAGAGCTTCATCCACTCGTTGCCGTCCTGGTTACAGGGGCCACACTGAAGGCTCGTATCGCCGGGCGCGCAGGTGGGCACCGCCGTTGCCGTCGCCGTGGCCGTTGCCGTGGCTGTTGCCGTGGCGGTCGGCGCCGCTGTGGGAGCAGGAGTCGGGGGAAGAGGCGGCGGCAGCGGTCGCGGGGTGGGCCTTGGCGTTGCGGTGGCCGTTGGGGGCGGGGGAAGGGGCGGCGGCAGCGGCCGCTGGGTGGGCCTTGGTGTTGGGGCAGCTGTGGGAGCGGCGGTGGGAGGAAGGGGCGGCGGCAGCGGCCGCTGGGTGGGCCTTGGTGTTGGGGCAGCGGTGGGAGCGGCAGTGGGAGCGG
>DAOUID010000384.1:0-6895 GCA_034428315.1 Dehalococcoidia bacterium | reverse complement strand
GGCGGGGCCGGTGTCGTACGCGACCGGGTCGAGCGACTCATCGGAGAAGAAGCGGTTGGCGATCAGGCCGAAGAGGCGACCTGCGACCGCGATGATGAGCCCGAGCGAGCCGGTGATGAGGAAGTTGCGTTCGGGCACGTCGAGCATGGCCTGGACGATGACCTGCAGGTCGGTCACGAAGGGGTCGTCGGAGCCGAAGCGGTCGATCAGATAGGCGGCGCCTCGGGCGACGAAGTAGCCGGGGGCGGAGGCGAGGAGCACGGCCAACCCGAAGGACGTGAACCGGGCGAAGCCACGGTTGAGCGCGAGCGTGGCGGCGCCCATGAGGGTGGCGACGACGAGGCTGGCGAGCACCACCCAGCGGGCGCGCTCGTGGGCCTCGCCGGTGAGGAAGCCGACAAGCTCGCGGATGACACTGGACACGGAGAGGAGATCGGCGGACTGCTCGCCCGTTTCGTCGAAGGCCTCGAGGCCGGTGGCGTAGACGAGCTTCGCGGAGCGATCGAGGACGAGGGCGCGGATGGTCGGGATGTCGGCGGTCAGGGCCTCCACGCGGCTGAGGGTGACCGGGAGGGGATAGCCGGGCACCTCCAGGCTGTCCTCGGCGGAGGTGCGGGCCTCCTCGCGCAGGGCAGGAACGTTCTTCTCCAGGGTTCGGTCGATGTCGGTGAGGGAGGCGATGCCGGCGGCGAGGAGGGTCTGCGCGCGAATGGGCTGGGTGATGTCGTACACGCTGAGCGAGACGACGAAGAGGAAGAGGCCGATGGCAAAGAGACCGGAGGCGAGCCAGGTCCCCCCGTGCTCGGCCTCGGCGTAGGCGCGGCCGAAGATCCGCTCGCTGACGGGACCGCGACGGGGGAAGTTCGAACGGCGGCTCAGCACCTGTTCACCCTACACGCCCTGCACCACGATGGTCCCGGCGATGCGGTCGTGGAGGGCGCGGCGGAAGGGGTCGAAGACGGCCCAGAGGAGCCCGGCCACGCAGATGAGCAGGCTGAGCCCGACGAGGAAGGCGGCGGCGACGGGCGTGCCGCGGAGCACGTAGGCGAGGACGGCGCCGATCCCGAGCACGAGGACGTAGCTGAGCACGCCCGTCACGCGGGCGAGGGCGCCGAGGAGGCCGAGGGGAGCGCCGTCGGAGCGGACCACGCTGATGCGCATGACCGCGCCGCCCGCGGTCCTTCCCCAGAAGGCGAGACCGAGAAAGAAATAGAGAACGAAGGCAGCGGGAACGGCCCCGACGAGCGCCCAGAAGAGGTTGATGGAGCCGCCCGAGGCGTTCACGCGGTCGAAGTCGGAGGAGAGGAGGAGGTTGACCGAGCCGGCGATGATGAGGACTCCGGCGACGAAGAAGAGCACGAGGGCATCGATGGCGACCGCGGCCACGCGCATCTCGAAGGAGGCGTAGCGAAGCCGGCGCGCGGAGGGGTGTTCGAACGCCGCTGCCGGAGCTGTCGCTGAGCTTGCCGCCATGAGCCCCGCCATTGTATCGCCGGGACGGGCATCGCCGGGAAAGGCGGATGCGCGCGGCCAGACCCTAGACTGGTGGGGTGAAGCGCCTGCGCCCCTCCGGGCTGGACACGTCACCCGTGGACCTGCGTCCCTGGCGGCCGCCGCTGGTCCTGCTCTCGACGACGGCGGCGGCGCTCTTCACGCTCGCGCTGACGGTGGGGCTCAGCCTGTCGCTGGGCCAGGGGGCGCTGGCGGAGTACGAATACTCGATCGGGCGGTGGCAGGCCGACCACCTGGCCGGGTCCATCTTCAGCCTGCTGGGCGTGGGCGAGGAGCTCAATGAGCAGGAGGAGAAGGAGCGGCTGCGGGAGTACTTCCGCCTGACCTCCGCCATCCGGGCCGAGCTGCAGGCGGAGGTACCGGACCGGGCGCTTGTGGAGGCGCTCACGAACGAGCGCGCGCTCTACGAGAACGACGTCGAGCGCATCATCGAGCGGTACGTGACGGACGCGGTCGTGACGGCGGGGCTGAAGCGCCCGCTGCCGCTCTTCGCCGACGTGAAGATGCTCTGGCCGGTGATGGACATCGAGCTGACGAACCCGCCCCAGGTGCTGGTGCGCTCTCCCCGGGACGAGATCCGGTCCAAGGGGTACACGCTCCTGCAACCGGACCTGACCCTGGACGCAATCGAGCGCGTCGAAGCGCAAACGGACGACGAGGACACGGTGTCGGTGGTGCTGCCGATCGGGGGGCTGGCGGTGTACCCGGCGATCATTCGCGAGGACCGATCGTACTACTCGATCCTGCGGACGGCGGCGCATGAGTGGGTCCACTTCTACCTCGCCTTCTACCCGCTGGGGCTCGCCTA
Source organism: Dehalococcoidia bacterium (assembly GCA_034428315.1). Classification (GTDB taxonomy): domain Bacteria; phylum Chloroflexota; class Dehalococcoidia; order Tepidiformales; family Tepidiformaceae; genus UBA2991. Next base: position 4,575 of record DAOUID010000384.1, on the reverse strand, counting down.
CAACACGCCCGACGGCCCCACGCTGAACGAGACGGTGGCGAACGTGGCGGAGCGGGAGATCGCGCGCATCGCGCGTGAGCTGCACCCGATCGACCTGCCCGCGGGGGCGGACGGACGCGCGCCCCCGCGGGAGCGGTCTTCGATCTCCTTCAGCGACGAGATGCGGAACCTGCGGCTGACGGTCGACGACCTGCTGGCGGAGGGACGGGTCGCGGAGGCGGAGGCGCTGATGGAGGAGCGCCGGCTGCACCTGGCGGAGCACGGCATCTTCATCCGCAAGATCAACCAGGCCTACTTCGCCTTCTATGGGTCCTACGCGACCCTGCCGCAGTCATCCGATCCGATAGGGCCGAAGGTCGAACGCGTGTGGGAGGAGACGGGGGAACTGGCGCTGTTCTTCGCGCTGGTGCGGGAGGTTGAGACCGTGGCGGAACTGGATGAGGTGCTGGTGCGGCTGGGGGTGGACCCCTCAACGGTGACGGTAGAAGGGGCGTCCGTAGAGTAGGCGCCCCATGCGTGCGAGCGAGGGGGACCTGCAGCGCAACGCCGAGGCCACCGGTCGCCTGAGCGCCCTGGTTGAGCGGATCGAGGTGGGGGACCTGGATCGGTCCCTGGGCGGCGGCTGGACGGTGGGGTTTGCGCTCGCCCACCTGGCGTTCTGGGACGCGCGCCAGCACGTCGCGCTGCAGGGCTACGCCGGAGGGGAGGGCTTTCCGCCGGAAGACAAGGCGGTCAATGGCACGCTCGAAGCGGTCGCGCCCATGCTGCACGGTCCGGCAGCAGGCCTGGAAGCAGTGCGCGCGGCGAGGCTGGTCGACGCCACCGTTGCCGGTCTCTCGGAAGGGCAGCGAACGTCGCTGATCGGGGAGGGGGTGGGGTTCGCGGTTCAGCGGTGGCTCCATCGCGAGGACCACATCGCGCAGATCGAGGCCGTCCTTTGCTAGTCAAGCCAGTAAGGAGTCGGCCGACCAGCGGGGGCCGCTCGCGAGCTCTTGACCGGCGGCCGCACTCGAAGGCCGGCACACGCATGTTGTGCTCGTCGAAGCGCACCCCCTACCCGGGTTCCTCCCGCGGGCAGTAGGTGGAGGTCCATGTTTGAGCGGCGGACTCGGCGGCGCGCTTCGTTGGGTGCCACGACCCAACGAATGAGAGGGAGCCGTCGTTGCAGTACGCCTTGTAGCGGAACGCCTGATACGGCCCGACGCTGGTTACGCCACCAGCCGGGGAGCATGTCGAGGCTCCCCAGGCCGACCTGGCGGCAAGCGCGGCAGCCCACGTCTCGAAACCGTTTTGCGAATTGCTCGCCCCCACTTGAACACGACATGTCGCGTTCCACCGGTAGGCGGTTGCAGTCATGTCGGGGATGGGCGCAACGGTGGAAGTGAATGACTCGCAACGGTGGGCATCGAGCCAAGCGTTCTGGGCAGCGCGGGCTTCCACACGTGTCGCGGTTATGCCGCTCGCTGGAGGCATGTCCAGCGGCTCGGAACACGTAGCCGTCCATCGGTAGAAGTTGTACGTATAGGAGCTGGACGAAGAACTGCTAAACAACACGCACGTCGAGGTCAGCCACGAAACCGCTCGCCCCCGGGCGGATTCCGAGGAGCGGTAACCGCCCTGCCTGAGCGTAGCTCCACCGTACGTGCAGCGGGCTTGCGCGGCGTAGTGAGTTTCCTCCTCTATACGAAAAAAGCCCCCGGCAGGGGGAGTGGGCGGATCAGTAGCCTCAGCGACTCCGATCGGGCCAAGGACGGTGAAGGCGACGGTGACAAGGAGGACTGCCAGCCTCGCCACCGCCTTTGGGGTATATGTGAGAGTCAAACGTAGCATCCTTCTCGCCGGTCCAACCGTAGGCAGATGTTTTGATCATGGTCAAGGAATTATTGTCAACAAAGTCATATTTCTCTCATTATTGTTGAATTTCACATGTCATGAATGTGTCAAACAGCCTTGCGGATGTTTCAAGGAGGGCCGCGCCGCGGAAGGTGGAGGCCTCAGAGAGGCAGGCGGCACAGGCTCCTGTGGTCGTGGCAGGCTCGAACGCCGTCCTGGGCTCCTCGCGCACATCCTGAGCGGAGAGCAGCGCCCGCATATGAGACCCGGAACGGCGACGATCCCCGCTCAACAGCCCCACCGGCGGTGGCGGACACAGCGGGCGTCGGCCTGGCAGACCCGGTCACGGGTACTGGGCGAGGTGGCTGGGGACGGAGGAGTCGAACCCCCACATACGGATCCAGAATCCGCTGTCCTACCATTAGACGAGTCCCCAGCGACTCCCCACGAGCCTAGCACGGCTGGGGGAGGGCGCTCCAGAGGATGGGCGGGGTCAGGAGGCGGTGGCGGTAGCGGAGTCGAGGACGGTGAAGTCGGTGTGGGCGAGCTCTTCGCCGTCGACCAGCATGCGGACGACGTAGTCGCCGGCGCTTGCGAAGCTCGGGTCGAGGTTGGCGGCGAGCAGCATGTGCTGGTCGTCGTCCGGAGGCGAGCCCGCGGGCCGCTCCTTCTCGAAGTCGCCCTCGACGTCGATGGACTCTCCGGCTGCGTCGCGGGGGCTCAGGCGGAAGGTGTAGTGATGGGGCTGGTTCGTCTCGATGCCCCCCACGACGAGGCTCGCGGCCACGCCGAGGTGGTGCTTGAAGGGAAAGCCCTCACCGGTCGTGAGGCAGCGGAGGCCCCGTCCGAGGATGAGGATGCGGTCGCCCTGGACCTGGGCAGCATCGGCGAGGGTCAGGAATTCGCACTTCATCAGCCACTCACCTCTATGCCTGCTTCCAGCGTACGACTCGGGCGGCGGGGGCGCATGGCGAACGTTAAGGACAGGTAATGTCAGCTCAGGGAGCGGGCATCGCGCCCCGCCGGCCGGCCAGGGGGTTGCCATCCTGCCCGCAAACCCTGTAACGATCGGCGGGCCGGCAGCGGCCAGGGGAGGCTGCGATGCGGGGACGGTTCGAGCGCATCGGGGGACTGTGCACGGAGAAGAGCGCGGACGGGCACGTCATCACCTACATGCGCGTCTCCTACGAAGGCGAGGGGCCGTTCCACGAGAGCACGCGTCCGATAGCGCTGGGGATGGATGACGGCTCGGAGCAGCCGCTTGGGCCGTCGCACGAGCAGGTGGCGGAACGGCTCGTGCGGCAGGCGAACTACGGGCTGCAGCTGCTGGACGAGGACGACGTGCCGAGGTACGCGCGCGAGTTCTTCTTCGCGGCGATCAACCGGCCCCTGATCCCGCGGGAGTTCGCGGTGCCGTTGCGCGTGCAGGACACGCTGGAAGCCCTGCTGGCGCTGGATGAAATCGTCGCCGGGGGCTCATCGAGCCCGCTGGACGATCTGTAGCGGCCGGACGCCTATCGCCACCTAGAGGGTGCTGGTTCCCCCGTCGACGCCGAGCGTCTTGCCGGTGACGTAGCTGGAACGCTCGCTGGTGAAGAAGAGGACGAGCTCGGCAACCTCCTCGGGCTGGGCGGTGCGCCCCAGGGGCAGGGAACGGAAGCCTTCGTTGTCGCCGCGGGCCCGGTGCACCCGCGCCAGCATGGGCGTCTCGATGGGGCCGGGGGCGACAGCGTTGACGCGGATGCCGTGGGGGCCGAACTCGGTGGCGAAGCAGCGCGTCAGCATGACCACGCCGGTCTTGGAGACGCAGTAGTCGGTCATGTTGGGTGAGGGGTTGTAGGCGGCCGTCGAGGCGAAGTTGACGATGGTGCCACCGTGACCCTCGGCCACCATCTGGCGAGCGGCCTCGCGCGCGCAGAGCATGACGCCCGTGAGGTTGACGTCGAGGACCTTCTGCCAGAACTCGGTGGGGCGGTTGAGGCTGGACCCGGCCTCGGTAGGGTGAAGGAAGGGGTCGGTGTCGTCGTCACCCTCGAGGTAGTTGGCGTAGGAGATACCCGCGGCCGTGACGATCGAGTCGAGCTTGCCGAACTTCGCCGCGGTCTCGGCCACGGCGCTGACGACGTCGGACTCACTGGAGACATCGGTGTGGACGAAGAGGGACTCCCCGCCCAGGTCCTCGATCTGGGCCGCGGTCTGTTCGCCGCCCTCGTCGTTGACGTCGGCGATGGCGACGGCCGCGCCCTCGCGGGCGAGCAGCAGCGAGGTCGCCCGGCCCATGCCGGACCCGCCGCCGGTGACGATGGAAACCCTGCCTTCAAGTTCTCCTGCCATGGTTCTTTCCTCCGGGATTTGGTGCTGGTTTGGTTCGTCGAGGCGAAACAGCCGCTAGACGGTGCTGATGCCGCCGTCGACGCCAAGGGTCTTGCCGGTGACGTAGCTGGAGCGGTCGCTGGTAAGGAAGAGGACGGCCTCGGCGACCTCGTCCGGGTCGGCGGTGCGCTGGAGGGGAACGTGTCCCCAGGCGCCGCCGCCGCCGGCCCGGTGCACGCGCGCGAGCATGGGCGTCTCGATGGGGCCGGGGGCGACGGCGTTAACGCGGATGCCGTGGGGGCCGAACTCGGCGGCGAAGCAACGCGTCAGCATGACCACGCCGGTCTTGGAGACGCAGTAGTCGGTCATGTTGGGCGAGGGGTTGTAGGCGGCGGTCGAGGCGAAGTTGACGATCGTGCCGCCGTGGCC
>DAOUID010000383.1:0-4029 GCA_034428315.1 Dehalococcoidia bacterium | reverse complement strand
GCGATGTGCCCCTGGAGTCGCTGAAGCCCGGCTGTCGTCGACGGGCTACGTCCACCTCGACGCGCCAACGCCCGTAGCGGCGGCGATCATCGAGCGCGAGGGGAAGTGCTCCTCGTGCGTCCCCACGGCGCGGATGAGTTCGCCCTGGTTGCGGGCTACCCGGAGGCGTTCGAGTCGATCGAGGAGGCTGTCGTGCGGGAAGTGCGGGAGGAAACGGGCCTGGAGGTTGGCGTGGAGCGCGTGCCGGGGAGCTACTCGTGCGAACCGATGGGGCGAAACCTCGTGCTGGTGGTCTGCGTGGCGACGCTCGAGGCCGGGGAGCTCACGCTCCAGGCGAAAGAGCTCGCCGAGGGCCGGTGGTTCGCGCTGGAGGCGCTGCCGGAATGGCCCCGGGCGTCGCCCCTCCAGGAGGTGTTCGGGGACTACCGGACCGGCTGACGGTAAAGGCCAGTCAGTGGCAGGGTAAGGACTGCAGCAAGTTGTCATTGTGAACGGTTGGAGTTTGGCGTCAGAACACGATACCCTTGCGGTTGGCAAACATGGACTAAGAGGGTCTATCGGTATGACCTCTTCGGCAGCCGATGAGTTGAGAGAAGCGCTGACCCGGCTCCTGAGCGAGCGGGACGGCCTGCTTACCGAGATTGCATCGATCGAGCAGGACCTCGGCGAGAAGCACGAATCGCTGACGGACCTGAACGAGAAAATCGACGCGATGGAGAAGACGCTGGCGGTGTTACAGCCGGAGCGTGCGCACGAGTTCCAGCGCTCGGAACCCGACGCCGAGGGCGGGGAGGAGGAAGGGGCGACCACGGTCGAGGAACCGAGGGCGCCGGCGGACTTCTCGCACCTGTCCCGGCAGGTGGCAGTGCTGGGCATCCTGGCGGGAGCGGCGGGGACGCTGCACTACCAGGAGATCGCGGACATCGCGGGGGCGCCCGTCAACAGCGTCACCCCCAACCTTTCGAACCTGAAGTACCGGAACCTGGTTGAGACGACCGATCCCGGGCAGTACCGGCTGGCGCCGCTGCTCGCCCTCGAGGACGAGCAGGCGGTGAACGAGGCGCTGCGGGCGGTGGCCATGGCCATCGTGGACGACCTGCAGTGGGACATTCTCGACGCAGTCGCCGGGATGGATGAGCGCCTGCCCTTCGTGGGGTTCGAGCACTTCCGGCGGAACCGGCTCGGCAGCGTGACGGGAACGCGCTGGGCGAACGACCGGCTCACACACGCGATGATGAAGGAACTCCTCGAACGAGAGCTGATCGAGGTGTACCACACCGACAACCCGCGCAACCCCGACTTCCCCACGGCCGCCATACGGCTGACACCCGAGGGGCTCGACGAGATCGCGGACTGAGGCCGGCACCTAGATGACGCTGGACTCCTTGAAGCGCTCGATGTCGTCCCAGGTGTAATCGAGACTGAGCAGGATCTCCTCGGTGTGCTGGCCGAGGTCCGGGGCCGTGGACCTCGGGCCCGAGGCCGTCACGCTCATGTCGATGGGGGTGCCAACGACCCCGACCTCGCCGAGGTTGGCATCCTGGAGCGTGGTGAGGTACTCGTTGGCGATGACCTGGGGCTCCTTCGCGACGGCGGCGTAGTCGTTGACGGGCCCGCAGGGGAGGTTCGCGGCCTTGAGGAGGGCGAGCCACTCGTCGCGGGGCTTCCTCGCGAAGGTGAGGTTCAACTCCTCAATGAGCTCCTCGCGGTTGCCGATGCGGCCCGCGGGTTCGGCGAAGCGCTCGTCGACCATCAGGTCGTCGCGCCCGAGGGTTTCGCAAAAGGCGGGCCACCACTTGGGGTCGAGGAGACCGAGGCTGAGATAGAGGCCATCGGCGCACGGGTAGTAGGTGAAAAGGGGGTTCCAGCGAGTGCCGCCGGAACGCTGCACACCCTGGCGAAGGAAACCGGTAAGCCCCAGCCCCTGCAGGGCGAGCTGCGAACCGAGAAGGGAGGTGTCGACGTGCTGGCCGACGCCGTGCAACTCGCGGGCGGCGATGGCGGCGCAGATGCCGAGCGCGAAGATCATGGCGCCGACCTGGTCGGCCATGCCGCCGATGACGACGGCGGGCTCGTTATCGGGACCTCCACCCTGGGCGACCATGTGGCCGCCCATGGCCTGGCCGATGGAGTCGAAGGAGGGCTCGTGGGCGAACGGCCCCTTCGGTCCGAAGCCGGAGGCGCTGGCCGTGATGATGCGCGGGTTGATGGCGGACAGGGACTCGTGGTCCAGCCCGAATCGCTTCATAGTGCCGGGGCGGAAGTTGTCGGTGACGACGTCGGTCTCGGGGATGAGCCGGTAGACGATCTCGCGCCCCCCCTCGGTGCGGGTGTCGACGGTGAGCGAGCGCTTGTTGCGGTTGAGGGCCTGGAAGTAGGAGCACCAGCCGTCGGGCTGGAGGCCGAGGCTGCGGCCGAGGTCGCCGTGGGTCGGCTCCTCGACCTTGATCACGTCGGCGCCCAGGTCGGAGAGCAGGACCGTGGCGAACGGTCCCTGCTGGTAGCGGGTGAAGTCGAGGATGCGGACGCCATCGAGCGCACCTGGCATGGGTCCCTCCCTGAGACGGGTTCGCGTCCTGCATCGTACCCAACTCCCCGGCCCGCTGCCCCTCGCGCGGGACGGGTGTTCCCGTAGCAGGCGACTGCGATACGCTGCCGCCAACTCCCGCAAGGCGGCGCGACGCCATGTCCCCTCTGAGCCAGGTCGACCTCCGTTCGTACTCCCTCGATCGCTTCCGCGAGGTCGTGGCGCCGCCGGACTACGAGCGGGCCCTGGGCGTGCTCGAGCGCAGCCGGGAGCTGCTGGGCGGACGGACGGTCTGGCACGTGAACTCGACGGCGGAAGGCGGGGGCGTGGCGGAGATGCTGCGGTCGCTGCTGGCGTACGCCCGCGGCACGGGCATCGACGCCCGCTGGGCCGTGATCGAGGGCGAGCCCGAGTTCTTCCGCATCACGAAGCGGCTGCACCACGCGCTGCACGGCTCCACGGGCGACGGCTCGCCCCTGGGGGCGCAGGCGGCGCGCGCCTACGGCGACGTGCTGACGCCAAACATCGAGGCGTTCCTCGAGGACGTGCGTCCGGGCGACGCCGTGTTCCTGCACGACCCGCAAACGGCGGGCATGGCGCCCGCGCTGATGGCGCACGGCGTGACGGTCATCTGGCGGTGTCACATCGGGACGGAGGACATCACACCAGAGGCAGAGGGCGGCTGGAGCTTCCTGGCGCCGCACGTGCGGGACGCGCCGCTGCGCATCTTCTCGCGGCAGGCCTACGTGCCTCCCGTCCTCGACGACGGGCGCAGCGTGGTCGTGCAGCCTTCCATCGACGCCTTCTCCGCGAAAAACGAGGAGCAGGCCGAAGACGTGACACGTGCGATCCTGGCGCAGTCGGGGCTCATCAAGGGTCCGGCAGGCGACGGGCCGCGGAGCTTCACGCGGGAGGACGGCACGACCGGTTCAGTGGAGCGGCAGGCGAGCGTGCTGCGCGAGGGGGAGGCTCCCGACCGGGACGACCCGCTGGTCGTGCAGGTCTCGCGCTGGGATCCGCTCAAGGACCACGGGGGGGTGATGCGGGGCTTCGCCTCATTCGTGGAGCGTTGCGACCCCGACGGACGGTCGCAGCTCGTGCTGGCGGGGCCGGACGTCTCGGGCGTCACGGACGACCCCGAGGGCGGGATCGTGCTGGAGGAGCTGAAAGCGGAGTGGGCCGCCTTCCCCGAGCACCTGCGCGCGCGCATGCACCTGGCGTCCCTTCCCATGGACGACGTGGCGGAGAACGCGGCGATGGTGAACGCGCTGCAGCGGCAGGCGAGCGTGATCGTGCAGAAGAGCCTGCGGGAAGGCTTCGGGCTGACGCTGACCGAGGCGATGTGGAAGAGCCGCCCCGTGATCGCGAGCCGGGTGGGGGGGCTGCAGGACCAGGTCGAGCACGAAGAGGACGGGCTGCTGCTCGACAACCCCGCGGACGTGGAGGCGCTGGGCGATGCCCTCTGCCGGGTAATGGACGACGAGGAGCTGGCGGCGGAGCTG